>NZ_JBITDJ010000014.1:0-172672 GCF_044454085.1 Streptomyces sp. NPDC051569 | reverse complement strand
TCTGCTGTCCTGACACCGGCCCAGCATCGCTGGGCCACACCGCCACGGCAACCCCCGAATCATCGAGCGATGATCATTTGTCAGACACGACCTAGCGCCGCCGAGATGGTGCTCCACGTCGCCCGTCACCTGATCGAGCCCGCGCCCCCTCACCCGGACGAGCCCTGGGCCGTACAGTCCCTCGCCGACGGGGCGGCCGGCACCGCCCTGCTCCACATCGAGGCCGCACGCAGCCACGCCCAGCCCTGGAGCAACGCCCACCGCTGGATCAGCGCCGCAGTCTCCGGCCAGGTCAGCGCCGCCGATACCACGGGCCTCTTTCTCGGCGCACCGGCCATCGGCTTCCTCCTCAGCACCCCACCGGCCGAGTTCGACCGCCTCTACGCCCGAGCCTGGCGCACCGTGCACCAGCACGTCCTGGCACTCGCCCACCGCCGTACCGATGCCGCCCTGGCCCGTATCCACTGCGGCGACCTGGCGACCTTCGCCGAGTACGACCTCTTCTACGGCCTGACTGGCATCGGCGCCTACCTGCTGCGTACCAGCCCCGAAGACGGAGCACTCGAACGGATCCTCCGCTACCTCGTCGCGCTGACACGCCCACTCGCGCCGGGCGCTGGCGGCCTGCCCGGCTGGTGGGTCGGGCACGATCCGCGGCGAGGCCACTCCCGGCACTTCCCGGGCGGCCACGGCAATTTGGGCGCCGCCCACGGCATTACCGGCCCACTCCTCCTGCTCGCCCAGGCGCTACGGCACGGAATCGAGGTCCCCGGCCACCGCGACGCCATCCTGACCATCTGCGAGCACCTGAACACCTGGCGCCAGGACACCGCGACCGGCCCATGGTGGCCCGAACACCTCTCCCGCCGAGACCTCGACCACCGCCACCCGCACCGCCCCCACGCCGCGAGGCCGAGCTGGTGCTACGGAACTTCCGGTATCGCACGGGCGGGCCAACTCGCCGGCGTCGCCCTGCACGGCACCGACCTCCAAGCGCTCTACGAAGAAGCCCTGTACCGCGCCCTGACCGACCCCGCGCAACTGGCCAACATCACGGACACCGGCCTATGTCACGGCTGGGCCGGCATCTACCAGACCGCCGCTCGCGCCGCCGCCGACGCCCTCGACCCCCGCCTACGCGAGCTGCTTCCCACCCTCGGGCACGCGCTCCTCGACCACGCACGGCTCGACCCCACAGCGGCACCCGGGTTGCTGAACGGCGCCGCAGGCACCGCGCTCGCCCTGTCCACCCTCGCCACCCAGCAGCTCCCGAGCACCGGATGGGACGCATGTCTCCTGATCAACTGATGCAGCCGGAACCGAGCCCGACCGAACGCGCAGTCCTCAAGGTGCTCTCCGGCCAGCCGCTCACCGAAGCCGCAGCCGAAGCCCGGATGGACCCGGCGAACCTCTCCGACGCCGTCCAGGTCTTCCAACAAGCCGGCCGCGCAGCCCTCGGCAGCCAAGCAGCACAGCACGAGTGGTGGCACGCCTATATCCACTTCACTGACTGGGCGAACGCCGACCGCACCTTCACCACCCACGTACTGCCGCTGCTACGAGCAGGAGAAGCCGACGGCACCCTCGACGGCTGGTGGTACACCCGGAAGCACCCCTGCTGGCGACTGCGTCTCCACCGCCACTCCCGTTCCGAAACCATGACGCCCATCGGAGACGCCCTCGACCACCTCGTCACCGAAGGCCACCTCCACCGCTGGTGGCCGGGCATCTACGAACCGGAGGCGGCCGCCTTCGGCGGCCCCGCGAGCATGGCGGCGGCCCACGCCCTCTTCGTCGCCGACAGCCGCGCCATTCAGCAACTGCCCCTTCGTGAGGGCCTGCCCCTCGGCCCCCGCGAGCTGTCCGTCCTCCTATGCACAACCCTGATGTGCGCCGCCGGCCTCGAATGGTACGAACAGGGTGACGTCTGGCATCACATCATCACCGCCGAACACCGCTCCAGCTTCGCGGCCATCCCCCGCGACACCCTGGACGCGCGAGCGACAGAGATCCGGACCCTGCTCCTGGCCGACACGGACGCCCTGCTGGTCCTGGGCGCCCCTCTGGAACCGGTCGCCGAGTGGATGGGAGCCTTCCGCCAGGCGGGCCGCTCACTCGCCGAGTCAGTGCACCTCGGAACGCTGGACCGCGGCCTTCGCCAAGTCCTCAGGTACCACGTCCTCTTCCACTGGAACCGTCTCGGCTTCTCGCTCCGCACCCAAAGCACTCTCGCCTGGGCAGCCCGAGCCGCGATCCTGGGTGGGAGTAGGTCTTCCGTGCGCTCAACGACGAAGTCGTCTCCATGAGCACGGCGAGCGGACGCACGTCGCGGACAGCTTGTCGCGCCACACGGGTCCATCCCCGCAGGCGCGGGGAGCGGTCGCGCGGCGGCGGCGTCCAGGAGCCGACCTCGGGTCCATTCCCGCATGCGCGGGGAGCCGGGCGAGCAGATGTTCGTCGTCGACACGATGGTGGGTCCATCCCCGCAGGCGCGGGGAGCGGGCCCGCAGCTTGACCTCCGCCGCGCCCCGCACAGGTCCATCCCCGCATGCGCGAGGAGCAGTACGGCACCGAGTACGGCTACGGGTACGAGTGAGGTCTATCCCCGCGAGCGCGGGGAGCAGAATCACGGGGAATACCTCACCCACCCTTATGCGCCGGCCTCGCAGCCACCACCCGAACGGAACCCCGGTTCGAAACGCATCCCGCATGGTCGGAACGACAACAGCGACTCATCAACCCGCGCGCCACCAAAGCAAAGAACAAAAGAGCGCGTTGGGGGCAACCCCGCACGAGTTCGAATCTCATCTCCTCCGCATCGGCGTATTTGTTCGGGGTACTGCCCAAAGCTGGTTCACCGCACCAGCAGCAGGCCGCAGCTGTACGCCCTGGCGTGGCCGACGCCTCGGGAGAGGGCGGTGACGAAGGCGGTGGGGTCGGTGACGGTGAGGGTGCCCTTGAGTTCTGCTCGGGCGATGCGCAGGTTCTTGTGCGTGGCGGAGCTGGAGACGCGTGGCAGCATACGTACGGCGAGTCTTTCCAGGTCTGTGTCAGCGCCGATGCGGACGCCCCCGTCCGGAGCGGTCGGAGGATGGCCGAGCGGTTGCAGACGACGGGCGAACCAACGCTTCACATGCTCCGGGCGGGTGTGCGGGACCCGGGTTCCACGGGTCTTCGGCGGGGAGCCGGGTGGCGGTGGCATGGCACGGACCGGGTTGACGATCGTACGGAAGTCGACCCGGTCGCCGAGACGGAAAGTGCGATCGAGCGTGAGGGTGTGCGGAGCCTCGGCCAGGGCTGCGGTTGGAAGGCTGGTCCAGTCGGCGGGGACCGATGACTGGACCACCAGGCTGAGCCGGGCCTGACGGAGGTCGACGGTCCAGGTCGACAGGACGCCCATCTGTGCCCGGGGGTCAGGGCTGCCGTCGTCCACCCAACCCGGGAAGCCGCTCATCACGGTCCGGTGCATGTCTTGGGCGTCGACGAGCGACTTGGCAGCGAACGGATGCCGGGCGTCGAGGGTCAGCAGCGTCTGAGTGGCCACGAACCTGGCGAGGCCCGGTGCGGGCGCCGGGGTCGAAGGGGCGGGAGATGGGGTCGTGTTCACAGGATGATGTCCCATCCGGGGGCGTGCGGGGTGATCGTGATGCGGTGGCGGGTCTCCCAGCGGAGGCTGTGGACACCGCCGTCTGCGTCGAATCGGACGGGCTGGTCCGGCACACCGGCGCCGGGCAGCGGCCGGGGGCTCTCGATCCATGCCCGGGGGCGGGTACTCGTGGCACCCTGCGGGACGGCCGCGTCGGGGAGCAGGGCGTGCGACTCGAATGCTTCTCGCAGCGTCCCCGGCACGACGCCGAGGGCCAGGTCGCCGGTGGGTGGGCATGCTTTGCGGCCCAACCAGAGCAGGCGTTTCGGATGCTCCAAGGCGTAGGCGACCCGCCC
This sequence comes from Streptomyces sp. NPDC051569, assembly GCF_044454085.1. NCBI lineage: Bacteria > Bacillati > Actinomycetota > Actinomycetes > Kitasatosporales > Streptomycetaceae > Streptomyces > Streptomyces sp. NPDC051569. The sequence continues at coordinate 168,730 of NZ_JBITDJ010000014.1, read as the reverse complement.
AAGGAGGGCCGGGTCCGCATACTCCAGGCCGACCAGGAACGCGGCGTCGGCGAGGTACCAGCGCTCGGTGATCAAGGCGTGGCGGCGGACCTCCTTGGAGACCAGGGCTCCGGATGCCGGATCGGTGGTGACGTACTTCGGGGAGCCGTACCAAGCTGGCAGGTCCACTCGGCCGAAGACACTGGGTGGCGCGGTTGTGGTTGCGGTGGCTTTCGCGGCGCGCTGGTGATCGGTGATCAGATCGCGCGGGCGAAGTGGAAAGGTGCCTCCGCCGACGGTGTGGAAGTCGCGGACGCGGGTGCCGGGGCGGTCGGCGCGAACGCCGAAGCGGACCTCGGAGAGTTCTCCGAGCGGTTCCTCACGGTCGAGGCCGAGGGCCGCCGCGCAAAGGCCGATCACCCCTGATTTGGTGGGCCGGCTGTGGGTGTCCCGGTGGGCGAACCGGCCCGCGATTCCCCATGACTGGAGAGGTCCGGACAGCCGGATGAGCAGAACGTGGCGGTCGGTCACGAGGTGAGCTCCTCGGCTCGCGTGACCGATTCGAGGGAAGTCGGAAGCCCGAGGTCCGCCAGCAACGAGTCGATCTCGGCGTCGTAGGTGAGGAGCTTGGCCGCATGGAGATCGTCGCGGCGGCCGCTGACGAAGAGGTGGTGGCGCAGCAGCCTGCTCACGGCGACAGGGCCGGCCGGGCCTTCGGCCGCTTCGTTGACCGGCCGCTGGAACGCGGACGCGTAGTTGTACGGGCGTTCGCCCTCGAACGCGAGGACGAGCACGGGAAGGGAGCCGGTCGAGGCGGTCGAGTTCTTCTTCGCCTCCGGGAATGCTTCCACGAACGCGATCACAAATTCCCGTTCGGCCTCGGACGCAGTCTGCTCTGCCTCTTCCTCCGTCATCCCGGCCACTCGCAGATTGGTGCGGAGTTGTACTCGGTCGAGGACGGCGTGCCGGTAGAACGTTCCGGAGATGAGCGACTGGTAGCCGGTCATTCCCGCGCCCGCGTCGTCGGCGGCGTCAAGAAAGTTGAGAGCGTTGCGTTTACGGTCGAGTTTTGCGTCGTCCGCCGCCGCGTAGAAGTCCTCGATCTGTTCGGACTCATGCACGGTGAAGGCGTGGCCTGTCTGAACCGCGCCGTCGACGTTCGGGGAGTCAGGAATCTCGGCGAGGAAGCGACCATAGAGGGCAATGTCCACGGCGTCGCGGGGAGCGAGGGCGAGCAGAACGGCGTCGCGGGTGGCCTTGGGCAGAGGCGGTGGAGTCGCTTGACCGGGCGCCGCGCCCTCTGTTGACCCTTCCGGCTCCGCCCCTTCGGCCTTCTTCTTGGCAGCGGTACGGCGGGTTTTCTTCGCGGCTTCGGCACGGGCCAAGGCCTCGGCGTACTCGGCGTACCACTCCTCGACCGCGACCTCGTGGGCGGCGAGGTGAGCGGCGATCCTCGTCGCCGTGTCCGACGGCGCGAAGACGAGCACCTTCGTCAGGTTGGCGACGGTCTTCTTCTGCGGGTCGCCGAACTTGAGGCCGCACCCCTCCATGACCGCACGGACGACGGCTACGGCGTGCTCGCGGTTCCATCCATGCGCCGACTCCAGTTCACGGCCGGCCAGCAGTGCCCATTCGCGGGTACGGACCCCCATGCTGCGCCCGTTGAGGGCCCCACGGCCGGCGTTGGCCCGGTTGCGGGCGTGGACCCGCTCGGCACGGCGGCGGGCCTGGCTGGTGATCATGTGCCGTTCCACGCCGCCGAAGACCAGCGTTTTGGGCTGGCCGTTCTCATCGCGGACAGGCAGGACGGCGGCCAGGGTTTCGATGACGTGGAGGGAGAGGAACTGGCTTCTGCTGAGTGGCTCGGTCACGGGGCGGAGTCCTTCCGGGCGTTCAGTTCGTGGGGTCGGCTCCGGGCCGGGAGGCCGGTTCGGACATGGCGCCCCGGGCCATCGACGCGGGCATGTAGAACTCGACCGACCAGTGGTACGAGACGCGCGCCCGGCGGTCGTTCCACTTGATCAGGTCCTCGGTCAGGCCGGTCCAGGAAGGCGGTGGCTGCTCACAGGATCTGAGGCGGGCAACCGCGTGCTGGAGATGCCGCCAGGGGATGCGGCGGCTGGCGGCAACCCTGTCCAGCAGCCGCCGGGCGCCAGGGTTGTTCGGCCCGCGCCCGGCCCCGTCCCCGATCCGGCGGGCCGCCGCGCCCAGGCTGCCTCCGCCGTACGACGCAACGGAACGGCCCTGGTGATAGACGGCGAAGAGAAAGGCCACTCGTTCGAACAGTTCACGATGCTCGTCGCCTCCGTACCAGCCGGCCCGGATGTGGGCACTGGTGCCGGCCCGGGCCCGACGCAGTTCGGCCAGGGTGCCGTATTCGCGGTTGCGGACGAGGGCCGCGAGCCAGGTGGTGAGTCCCGCGCTGTCGTGCGGGAACGGGGCGTGCGCAGGCTCGGGCCCGGCCTGGACCGGAAGTTCATTCATCAGCGGTCTTCCCTCGGAGTTCGGCGGGCGCGTTTCGCGCGGTGACGAGGTTCTCGAAGAGCTGTACGGCACGGGCCCGTGCGAGGTTGTTGTTGGCGCTGAGGAGATGCAGCACGTCAAGGCGTTGATGCAGTTGGGTGCGGGCGGTCGTCAGAAGGAGCGACGCGTATGCGATGCAGGGCTCAGAGACCGGGTCGTCGTCCTCCGGTCCTCGGTCGACCACCTCGTCCAGCAATTCCTCGAAGTGCTCCTCGGCGGCGGGCCAGAACATCTGCCGGGCATCGAGGCTTGCCACCTGGCCCGCTTCGTCCGCCGTACGCATCGCCGGGAACGCCGTCTCGGCCGCCACGATGGCCGCTTTCTTGAGTGACCACGCCAGGTACTCGGCCAGGACGGAGCCCCGATAGGAAGCCTGGTGGAGGTGCCTTTCCATGTGCGGGGCGTAAGGGTAGGAGCCGCACGTCCAGATGATCGGCAGTGTCTTGTTCGCGAGCAACCCCACGGCCCACAGCCGGTACGGGGCTCCGGCATCACTGCTTCGGAGCCGGAGCGAACGCAGCCGGGCGTACAGCCCCGTGCGGTCGTCGCGGACCGCACTGTAAAGAGCGTGGGCATCCTGCCAGAGCGCCCTGGTGGGTGAGGGCCACAACGGCTTGCGCACACCGGCCGCGGTCGTGCTGAAGACAGCGTCCTGGCAGTGGCGGTCCGGATCGAGGGCGAGGACTTCACCGGCGCCGATCAGCACCCGGTCGACCACGGTCTGCCCGTTCGGACCGGCCGCTGGGCGCAGGAGGACCGAACGCCCCAACGCGCTGTGCAGATCCGCCGGGCCACAGGGTACGCGCGGATCGGACGCACCTTCAAAGCCCCGCCGCTGAAATCCGTCCGGAGTGGTCCATGAGGTGTTGAGCGAGCCGGTCGGTCCGTCGGGCGGATAGAGGTTGAGGCGCAGCGTCTCGCCGAGCGTCCGGCCCAGGGCCACGACCCGGATACGGCCGGCAAGCCGGCCGGCGGCGAGATTGGTCACCTTCGCGCCGAGCCGATTCCCCGACATCCTTGCCCGCCCGTAGGGGCCGTAGGCGTGCTGCGTGAGGACGGCCCGGAAAGCTTCGGCCGCAGGAAGGGGATTAAGCCGTTCAAGATGGTGGTGGTCGAAGTGCTGGTTGTAGTCACCCGCATGTTCGATGACCAACTGGGCTGTTCCTGTGCCGTTTTCGTTGAAGTCATCGGCCAGCCTGCTGCTCTGGGCCAGGGGGGAGCTGGGGTGGAACAGGTCCCAGGAGTCGTCGGGGCTGACGTCCAGCCAGTCGGCGGCGGGCGAGAGGTCCCGTCCGGTCTCGATCCAGTCGCGCCACTCCTCGTCGGAGTCCGGGCAGACTCCGGCGGCGAAGCAGATCGCCAACAGGTATTCGATGACCGCCACTCGCTCACCCGGCGACGAGCACTCGACCGTGAACAGGTCGTCGGCGTGCCGGAAGAGGGCACAGAGTGAGTGGTGAGCGGAGTCGCCGTCGAGGGTGACGGTGGGAATACAGGGAGCGTAACGGGGATCCCAGGCGAAGGGACGGACTGGGGGAGCGGGAAGGGCAAGCGAGTCGTTGGGCATTCTTCTCCACCACCGTCCTTGAGCGAGTAAGCGGCGAACCGGAGGGCGATGAGGGCTGTCCGGGAGGCGGCACCCCCGCGGGTGCGGGGAGAAAAGGACTTCCAGAAACGCCCCCGACTGAGTCGCGGGAACATTCCCGCACACGCGGGACCATGCACTGTGCGGTCCTGGCCGGGGATCACCTTCGTCCAGCTCAGCCGACTTCAGGAAGCCAGATGCGTGTACGTCATACACTCGGAAACTGCCGAGTCATCGGCGGTCTCGGCCGCCGCCTCATCGGCATGCCGATGAGGCGGCGAGTGACTCCTGCTCCGCTGACACAGAGCAGGGACCACCACTGGCTGGGACCGGCTGTTCTTGGCGCCGTAGCTGCGCCAAGAACAGCCACCTAGAGGAAGTGGTTGATCACTCCTCCGACCACTGCGGCGATCACGATGAGAACCAGATCGCCTCCGCGTCGTCGCAGCCATGCCCACACGAACCTGCCCATTGATCCCCTTCCGTAGCGACGCCTCGCACCCCTACCCGTCAGGGCAGGGGGCGTCGGTACGGCCGACGGAGCGGGCCGGTCAGGGAACAGTGAACCCTCCGATCGCACCCAGCCGCAGGCGTTTCGAAGGATCGGTCCTGTGCAGCACCTGATGTAGTCGGGTTGCCTCCTTACTTGACGCTGTCGGGTGGAGGGGGCCGGGACGACGGGAAGCAAGGTGCCCCCTCAGCGCGTTCGCCGCCGTACAAGGATGCCGAGCGTCGCACGGGCGTCCTTGCGTCGTTTCGGGCTGGACGCCAGAACGGAGACGAGGACGACGAAGAACAGTGCGCCCATGTAGAGCAGGGCGGCGCAACCGCTCAACAGCGTGGTGCCGCAAACCATTCGTGGGATCTGAAACACGTGCCATCCTTCGGTAGGAGCCGGTTGCCGGCTGCTGCGGTCAGGGACTCAGCATCGGGAAAAGCCGAATTCGGAGCTAGCAGCGGGACGGACAAATCGACGATTTACGCAGATCAGCGAGCTGGCAGAGAACGGTCGCAGCCTGGAGCGGCGAGGGTGTGGATGGGACGGTGACCAAGACGGGGACGGGTACGAGGACGGCGCGAGCCAGGCTGGGCACGATGCTGAGCAGTCTGTTCGCCCGCTCCGGGCTCCGCCTCACACAGGCGTCGTGCGAGTCCGGAGTGACGCTTAGGACTCTGCAAACCTGGACGGACGGGAAGTCGGCGCCAAGCACCCATGGTGAGGACGGCTTCTGGTCGGTCGTGTGGCTGCTGCGGCAGACGGCGGAGCAGGAGGGACCCACCGACGCCCAGTGGACGGAAGCCCTGCGCGCCGCTCAGCGGGAGGGCATGGCCAACCAGTCGCGGCAGCACTACGTCGGTGTGCATCATCCGGCTGACGAGGTGCCCGCCACACCGGCCCGGGACCGCACCGCCGAGCGCGCGGTCATGGACACCTTCGCGCGGAAGACCGATGCCGAAGCACCTGCGTACCTGTGCTGGTGTGCGGACGCCCCGGTGGGGAAAACGTCACTGCTCGCGGACTACGTTCTGCGGCACCCGCCGGCCACCGTGAACATCCTGAGCTTCTTCGCCTCCCCTGCTCACCGCACCGATAACAGGGCCGCGTTCGAATCCGAAATGGCCCGTCAGTTGGGCACGTTCCTCGGAGAACATCCGGCACGGCCGCCACGAGGGGCGGACGAATGGCGCCGCCTCTTCGACCGGGCCGCGGCGAAGAGCAGGAGAGAGAAGCGGAATCTTCTGCTTGTCGTCGACGGGCTGGACGACGATGTGTCCTGGCCCTGGGGGGCCGCTGACAGCGTCGCCGGGCTGCTGCCGTCCGCCCCGCCCCGGGGCATGCGCGTCCTCGTCTCGCTGCGCAGTTGCGTACGTCCCCCCGACGACCTGCCGTCCGGACATCCGCTGCGTGACATGGCGTACCGGCACGTTCTCGAGCCTGTCGCGGGCGCTGCCCATGACCGACAACCCCCGTCCGACCCAGTCGCGTTGGGTGTGCCCGTGGCCGGGCTATTGGCCGTGTCGGGCGGTGGCCTGTGTACGGCGGACCTGGCGAGGCTGGCCGGGGTGCCCACCGACCGACTGGATCGGCTGTTCCAGGGCCCCGCCGGGCGTTCTCTGGTCCTGGACGACCGGGTGGCCGGGACGTACCGCCTGGCCAGTCCACAGCTCGAACGCGAAGTGCGGGAGCAGTTGGGGGACACGGGAGTCGCCCAGTGCAACCAGAAGCTGGTTGCGTGGATTCGACATTGGCAGGAGGCGGGCTGGCCGGCGGGCACACCGCCGTTTCCGCTCGCGGCTCCGCCGGCACTGTTCTCGGACACCCCCGCACGCAGGGCGTACGCCCTTGATCCCGACCGGCTGCGCAGGCTCTCCGTAGCGGCCGGCGTGGGCGTCGCACTGGATCAACTCAGCTCCCTCGAAGCGTCCTTCGCCGATGTCTCCGGCGATCTGGCGGCGCTGGTGTCGCTGGCAGCGGCGCGAGACATGGTGTGCCGGGAAGCCCGTGAGGTGTCCGAAGGGGCTCCCTCGCTCATGACCCGCCTGGGGGATGCGGCGCGGGCACGTACGCTGGCCCTGAGCGCCCCCACGCCTGCCGCACGGGCGGTGCATCTCTCGGACATGGCAGTCGAGTTGGCGCTCGCCAAACTTCCCGGTGCGGAGGTAGTGGTCCGGGAGGCCGTCGAATGCCTGTCGTCGCAGAACCGGGCCGCTCACGCCTCTTCCGTGGTCCACCCGCTGGTCGACGTCTGGGCCCGGCTTCTGGGCTCCGCGCTCCAGATCCACAAGGCTGCTGGTTCCGATACCGCCAAGCCGCTGCTCCTGGCCGTGTTCGGCGGCCACGGCGTGGGAGTCGGTGAACTCGCCGACGCGGGCAGGTTGCTGGCCGAATCCGGTGATCGCGATCTCATGCCGGAGCTGATCTTGCGTGCCGAGACGCTGAGCGCCGGGCCCGCGCGGGCCCAGGCGGCCTCGGTCGATCTCTGGGGAGCGCTGGCACGGACGGGGGCCGTGGACAGCAAAGACGCAGGCGGCCGGATCGAGGGCATCTGCGCCGAACTGCGACGGGACGACGTACTCGGAACGGTGCAGGTGCTGGCAGCGTCGGCGTCGGCGCTCGCGCGGTTTCCCGCGCCGAGGACACGCAAGGCAACCGTTTTGCTGAGCGAAGCTCAGGCTGCACTGGCCGATCTTCTGGAGGCTGAGGGGACCGGGCCAACGGCGGAGGACCAGCGCCCTGAGCTGAAGAGAGCGCTGGTCCGCCTCGCGCAAGCTATGGCCGACAACAAGGCGACGAAAGAGGGCCTGCGCCGCCTCGATCGGCATCTGGAAGCCCTGCCGGAGTTCCTGCGGGTCGGCGGGCTTGGGGAGCTGACAACGGAACGTGGCCAGTGGATCATCGCCGAAGCCGAAAAGCATCTGGCGCACGAGGAGCAGGAGCGGGCGGAGAAGGAGGTGGAGCAGCACGCGCGGCGGCGCGCGAAGAAACAGGAGGAACGGCGGGAGCGAGACCGGAGGAACGCCCGGTACAAGCGCGCAATGGAAATGGGCGGGGACCGCGGGCGACGCGCTCCCAGGCCAGCCTTCGAAGACTCTCCGCGGCCGCGCGTACCGCTTCCTCCGGCCCCGCAGCGTGCTCCCGCGCACCGCAGGACCTGGGGGCTGCCGGCGCCCGCCGATGATCCGCGAACCGTTCCCCTGCACCGCCTGCTGCTCCAGGAGGCGGAGGACCGCCTCTGCGCGGGGAACCAGGAGGAGAGCCGGGACCGTCTGGAGGCAGCGCTACGGACTGCACCCCGTCTCCGGGTTCCGGCGGGCGCCGAAGGCTCTCACGATCCAGAGCTCTGGTCCGCGGATCTCTGCCGGGCCCTCGGCACGGTGGGCGGATTCGACGACGCCACAGCGCTGGTGGCCCAGTTGGCCGAACCAACGGAAAAGGCAGGGCACTTGGCGGCCCTCTCCCTCGGCTGCTCCCTCGGTGGGCACGGTGACGCGGGGGGCGAGTACGCCGCTGCGGCTCGTGACCTGCTGCCGGAAGGCTCCGGTCCCGTCCTGGCCGCCCGGGTAAACCAGGCGCTCGCGTATGCCGGCGCCGAAAGCGCGGCCTTCGTCCCGATCACCGCTGGTAGCAGTACCCAGCGGCGCCAAGCGGACGCGGCCGTCGCCGTCGGCCTCGCCCGGCACCGCCCCGATGAGGCGATGCGCTTCGCCGAAGACCTCGCCACGAAACTGGCCCGACGGATCGCGGCACCGAACCGGACCGGATCGTTCCGGGTCCTCCCCGGGCTGGCGACCCTGCTCCTCGCGACACCGGACGCCCTGCCGCCCGGCTCGCATCTCCGGAAAGCCCTGCACCAAGCCGTACGGGAGGTGACCCGCTCGCCCGCTCCGCAGCATGCGGCGACGATGACCGTCCTCGCCCTCCTCTGGCGGCTCGGCTACCTCTCCGACGAGACCGCTGAAGCCGCTGAAGCCGCTGAAGCCGCTGTCGGCCGATGGCGTTGCTCGCTCCGGCCGGGGCCTGGTTCTGGGCCGGAGATCGCCCTGCTTGCCGCGGTGGATGGTGACATCGCCCTGGCATGGCGGCATGCCGAGTCCCTTCGCACGCCAGCGGAACAGTCGCTGGCTCTCGGTGCCGTCGCGGCGCATCTGGCCGGGGCAGAGACCCCGCCGGCCACAGACCCGCAAGCGGAAGACCGCACTGTCCGGCTCTGCCTCGCGCTAGCCTGGGCCGCCACCAATGGTGAGCCGTCGAGAGGGTCGGCCCAGCAAACGGTGCATCGACTGCTGAGGACAGGCGGCTGGACTCGCGCCTTCCCCGCCCTTCCGCGCACCGCCCCGGAAGCGCTGCCACACCTGGCCGCGATCGCGTTGCACGCCCGCCGCCGGCGGGAGCCAGACCCGGACACCGGTGCGAACGACCCGCCATGCTGAGCCGAGACCCTGGACCTGGTGGGCGCCCCGACCAAACGAGCGGCCCATCTCGCAGTCGGACACCAGGTCGGCTGCCTGCTCACCGCAGTCTGCGGGAGTGTAGGGGCGAGTAATGCTCGCAATTGGCCAGGGTGAGTGCGGAGGATTCATCCCCGCACGCGCGATAGCAGCGCTCGATGGCCTGGATCGGCGTCCTGGCCTTGGATCCATCCCCGCTCGCGCGGGGAGCAGGAAGGCGGGCACAGCGGGACGTGCTCGCTCTTGGGTCCATCCCCGCTCGCGCGGGGAGCAGTCTGCTTGACCTGCGGACCTTCGACGAGACCAGGCCGCGCAGAACCAACTTCAGCGAAAGCAGCAAAGGCAACAAAAGGCACATCCTGCCCTTAGGGTGAGATCCACCTTTCCAGGCAACAGAGTACGGCCGACGAGTAAAGCAGCCAGCCCCTTCCACGAGGGGCTGCAATCCGAGCGGCACCGCGTCAGCATCACCCCGCCCCGACGCCGCACGAGACCACGCCCACCCTGCCCGACCCCAATGCCTGCCACGTGCAAGCGGCGCAGAGCCGGCGACACAGGTGACCCTCCCTACTCACGCAGGTATGCCTACCTTCCTCCGCAGGACCCGGCTTGAGGAACCGCACGCACGGCCCGCAACCACCAGTCCGACCAGGGTTAGCACCCCGCACCCCGGAGGGTTGCAGTTCGGCTTGCATTCACCCCCGTCCACTCCCGTCCAGAGAGTACGCAGGCCCACACGGCACCTCAGCTCAGAACGGTGACGACCCCCAGCGAACCCCCGGCGAGCAGTTGGAAAGCGTGTTGGGGGCAACTCCTCACGCGTTCGAGTCTCGTACCGCCTGCCCCGCCAGCGCTCTTGCCGATAGCTCCCGAGAGCTGCACCATCGTCCATGGTGCAGTCTGACCTCCCAGCGCTGCTGGGCCGCCCTACTGCTGTACAGCAGCGCGGTACAGCAACCAGGCCGTCCAGCAGCGCCCCTCAGTACACCTGGAGCCACCTCCGACCTGCACAGATGACCTCAGCGACCGTCCTGCCTGTAGTTCGCATCGAGGGGGTCAGGGGTTCAAATCCCCTCAGGTCCACCGCAAGGCCGTTCGCGGGTTCACCCCGGAACGGTTCACGAGATCCCGGTCAGACGGTCACCGTCTGACCGGGATCTCGTCGTCTGAGCTCCTGCTTGTGTGAAAGTCAGCCTGCCGGGCTGCCGGGAAGCGCGGCGGCCCGCGTCGGAACGGACCGGGAGTCGGGATGCGGACATGCCGCGGGGACCGCAGGCGTGGCGGCAGGCTCCTGCGGTCTCGCTACGTGTCGATCTTCAATCATTCGGAACGTGCCCGCTCAGGGGCTACGGCTCAGCGCCTGGGAGCGGGGCGGGACCGTCAAGCTGATCGTCGGGTAGGGCAGAAGGACATCGTTCGGCTCGAGGTCGAGGCCTGTGACGGCGCTCTGCTTGCTCGCGGCCAGGAACTGCTCGAGTTGGAGGGCGCGGCCGGCAATTCGGGGTCGGAGTAGGCCTCGGCGGTGTGTGGCCAGGCGATGAGCATCTGGACGACGGAGGCACTTTCGGAGGCATTGCACGCGCTTGCGCCGTGACGGAGCGGACGGCGGGGCCGGAGCCGCTCGGCTACTGACCGCGGATGTTGCGGCCCGCCTCGGTGGCGGGGGTAGAGGATCGCGTCGGCGACCGGTCCGCCCGAATCCTTGACGCCGCCGCTGAAGTTGAGGCGTCCGGCGGCGCCGGCCTTGGCGGCCACGCCGTCCCAGTAGCGGAGCTCGCGGTCCCACTGGATGTCGGCGAGGAGACAGTGCAGGTCGTCGCCCCCGAGCGCGTTCATCGGGTCGGCGCACGGCGTGGTCTGGTGGACGGCGATGCCGAGGCCCGCGAGTACTGCGGGGGCGTGATGGCACTGCGCGAGGCGAAGTGCGGGAAGGGGGCGGAGATCAGCCGGGCCGGCAACGGGACGACGCTCCCCTCCACCTGCTCGGTGTTCGTCCCGGCAGGAAGTTCCTCCTCGTGGACGGTCTCCGCCGAGCGGGACAGCCCGGAGCGCCCGTAGATCGCGGTGATGACGAGGGAGCGCAGCGCGGAGAGGGTGATGACCTCCGGGTCGGCCTTGCCGACCTGCCGCTTAATGGCGTTGACGAGCTTCGTGACCGGTACGAGTTCGCCGTCGATGTCGACCTTCACGGCATCGGCGACACGGTGCGCGAGCCGGGTCGCGAAGTCCCGCTGGTCCATCGACATGGCCAGGTTCTTGGCGACGACGACGCCCTGCGCATTGCGGTCGTAGAAGGTCTGCCGCGCGTCGGCGACGGACAGATCGACGTACAGCTCGAAGGGGATGCGTACCTGGGCGAGTTCGGCGTAGGTGAGCCCGTAGTGCTCGGGGTCCTCGTAGAGCTCGTGCCAGGCGGTCGTCTGCGTCTCGCCGTCGATGGCGACGGCGGAGGTGCCGGGCGTGATGGTCAGGGTCCGCAGTCCGGTGCCCGGCGGCAGCTCGTCGCTGAGGGCGGCGAGCGGTCCGGCGTGCCAGAAGGTGATCGGTGGCGTGGACCAACCGGCACCCAGCTCACCCTTGACGCCATCGGCGATGTACTCGGCGTACGAGCCGACGTTCTTCCCCCTTCTGTGTCGACTTCAGGGCCCGCTGCACGAGCCGCCGCAGCTCGGCATGCGCCGGACAGCGCCGGACGCGGCCTGCTGCCCGCCTTCAACGCGGCCATCGCGGACTCCGAAGTGCGCCGAGTGGCTGTTGTCAATGACGAGGCGAACCTTGGCGAAGTCTTCGACGAGGTCTTCGCCGACAAGGTGGAGGAGCACGTGGGCCTCATCACCGACCTCGGCAAGCGCTACTTCGCGCCGGACAAGGGTTTCCAGTCCTCGCTCAACCGCAGCGCCTGCCGAGCCGCGTGGCGGATGATCCGCCGCGAGGAGGGCGTGGATGACGCGGCCTGACGGTCGACGGCCAGGATCCTCGTCCGTTCATGCGGCCGGCCGCCCTATCGGCCCGGAGCCGTCCCCAGCCCGGCTTGCGGCTGGCCGCCGTCGACCGGGATATGGGCGCCGTTCACGGCTCCGGAGGCCGGTGAGAGGAGGAAGGCGATCACCCGGGCGACTTCCTCGGCGTCCAGCAGGCGCCCGCTGGGGTTGCGTTCCGCGTACGCCCCGTACGCCTCGGGGTCACGCCGGCGCAGGCGGTCCCAGCTCTTGCCCGGCAGGAGAATCGAACCAGGGCTGACGGTGTTGACCCGGACCCCGTAGGGGGCGAGTTCCTGACACAGGGCGCCCGCGAGGTAGATCTCCGACGCCTTGGCCGCCCCGTACTGCGCCGGGAAGCGGGGCTTCCAGCCGGAGATGGAAGCGACGATGACCACGGAGCCGCCGGGACGCAGAGTGTCCAGCGCCGACCGCACGGTGCGCACCGCGTGGCCGCCGTTCAGCTCCCAGGTCGTCTGCCAGTCCTCGCGGGTCGAGTCGAGGAGGCCGCCGCCCCGCTTGCCTCCGATGTTGGCGACCAGGCCGTCGAGGCCGCCGAGTGTGCTCCCGGCCTGCCGGGTGAAGTCTTCCAGTTCGTCCGGCGCCAGGACGTCCACAGCCCCGGCCACAACCTGGGCATCGAAATCCTTGCGCAGCTCGGACGAAGCCTTCGCCAGGGTGTCGGTGTCGCGACCGCAGATCGCGATGGACGCTCCCTCGGCGGCGAGGAGTCGGGCGACCGCGTACCCCAATCCCCTGCTTCCACCGGTCACGAGGAACGATCTGCCGCGCAGTCCGTACGCGACGGCCGGTACTGCCGCCGCGTTCTCCTCAGCCGGTTCACGCTGGTTCATGGGCCTCACTCTGTCACCCGGCCGTCCTCAGGGACTCAACGCACCAGCTTGCGGATGACGATGCCCACAATGAGCGTGGTGAACAGCATTCCCGCCACGGTGAACGAGACCGCGAGTGCTGACCATTCGGCCGTCTTGAGCTCGGACGGCATGCCGGTGCCGACGTTCAGCCACAGGGCGAGGGCCAGAACGAAGCTCTTACCGGCGACGATCCCGTCCGTAAGGTCTCGTCCTGGTTCGCGCACCGCGCCCGCCAGATGGAGCACCAAGCCTGTCAGCACGACCCCTGCCGCCAGCACACGCGCCGGATTGCGCGCGCGCACTCCCCAGCCGAGGATCCCGCCAAGGACGCCCCGTCCGATGGCCCGCCGTAGCGGCGGCAGGGCCGCTGCCTCGCGCTGTCGAGCGAGGTAGTAGAGCTCGTCGACTTCGCGATTCCGGTTCCTTCTGGCCAGAGCCGACCGGACGGACTCCAAGGCGACAGAGGTCACTTCGGTGAAGGAGCGCTCCAGGAAGGAAAGGACTTGGGTGCCGTTGCGGAAGACCTCGCCGGCCAATTCCATGTCACCGACGCTGGAGAAGCTGTCGAGACTGTAGCGGGAGCCGCCGGAAGGAAGTCCGAGGGTGCCTGTGACCGAGGAGCCGTGCAGGCTGATCACGGATGACGCCTCGGACGCCGAAGTGAGTGACATGACGGTCGTGTTGTGGAGGGCGAGGCGAGCGGTCGTTTCAGTCCGCTCGCTGCCCGGACTGTCACAGAGTCCGAGGTTGCGCACCTCCACGGGACCTCTGACAGTGCTGTTCGTGATCGTGCTGTCCTCGGCAGGAATGACCAACCCGTTCACTTGTACCGTCTCGCTGCAGCGAAGCTCGTTCGCCCGCAGGGGCTCGTCGAGTCGCACTCGCCGCAAGGTGAGCTCGGGTGTGTCGACATCGTCGATCTCGATTGCGGACAGCCAGAGATCGTCGAACGTGATGTCCTCACGGGCGCGCAGTCCTCGTACGACCGCACGGGGCCGGCCGAGGCGGCCGCCCGTGGCCTGGCTCCGGACGACGAGCGAGGACACGCGCGTGTTGCTGATCCGGATCGACCCGCGCAGAGCGTTGATCTGCACGAGTTCCTCCACGCGGATGCGCTCCAGCCGAGTTTGCCCGCATGAGTGCAGAGCGAGAAAGTCCAGCGCGGAGTCGGTGACGGTGACCTCACAGCCCATCGACGCGTTGCGGATGGTCAGACGGCCGATCCGGGAGTTCACCACCAGGAGCGCATCCGCCTCCACGTGATCGACGACCAGTTCATCGATGTGGCAGGAGCGCACGGTGAGCACTCCGTCGATGCTCATACGGTCCAGGGAGACACGGTCCGCCGATACGGTGTCCAGCAGAAGGTCCGTCGTGACCTCGTCATGACGCAGATGCACGCTGCGATCGCTGACGGTGCGCTGGCGACCGATTCTCGCCAGCTCCTCCAACGTCCGGACAACTCCCACCGGCATCCCCCTGTTGCTTGTGGCCGTTGATGGCGCTGTACGTGTACTCGGACGTGCTCACACGCGGCGCTGAGCCGCGCTCCGGCGAACCCCGCTTTCGTCCGGGCCGAGCCCGAGAGCCGCGAACAACTCCTCCCTACTCAGGGACTCCGTGGCCTCGTCCAGCGCGTGGGCGATCTGCTCGGCAGCCGTCTGCGGATCCGTACGGTCCGTGCGTATCACCAGGTCGAACAGGTCCCGTACGTCGGAGACGAGAATGTCCTCCGCTGTCTCGTCCCAGGCGGTGAGCCGCTTCGGCGTATCGGTGTCTCCCCGCTCGCGGGACCGTGCCTCGCATACGTTCCTCGGCACCCAGAGGAGGACGCGCAGCCACGAGGTCGCCTGACTGCGGTCCAGCAGCGTGCGCATGTCGGTGACGTTGCCGATGTGGGTGATAGGGGTTCGGCCCCGCTCCTGCGGCTGCGTGAGGGAGAGGTCATCGACCGCGTATACGTTGCCGTAGCGCCGGGTCTCCGCGACGATCCTGCCCTGACGGCGCAGATCATCGAGTTCCTCGGCGGCCACGAACCGGTATCCGGCTGACCGGCCGGTCCCGTGCTTGAGTTTGATGACGGATTCGAAGCGTGGGTCGGCGGAGCAGAGGGCAGCCGTCACGGTGTCCTTGCCGGATGTGGGGGGGCCGTAGAGAACGATCGCGCTCATGAGTGCCCCAGCAGCCGTTGCGCGATGGACTCGACCTGCTCGGCCAGCGGGCGTGAGGCTCCGATGCGGTTGTCGATGACGTGATGAAGCGTCGCTGGTCGCAGGCCGAGATCGAGGCCGCTCGTGTACGTAGGCCAGTGCGTCAGCTTCCACGTGTCACGGGGCGCATTGCGCGAGATCAGCCGGTCTCGCATCGAATCCAGGTCGCTGTCCACCCACAGAGTCTCGAAACGGGCTCCGGTCCTGCGACACCGGCGTGCCACCCGAGACGCCCATTGCGCATCAGCGCTCTCGGCGAGGAACGGCGCCACGGCGACCACAGACGTTCCGCACTCAAGGTTCTCCCAGACCGCCTTCATCAGACACTCGTACTCCAGCGGCCTGGCGTGTTCCAGGTAGGTCGGACTGTGGCGGTCGTCCGGATCTCCGCCCAGTGCCAGCAGCAGTCGCTCGGTCATCGGGCGGCTGATGGTGTCCTTGTCGAGCATGGCCCAACCGGTGGCCGCCGCCAGGAGCTTGCCGGCCTCCGATTTGCCCGAACCGGCATACCCGGCGACAAGAGCAAGGGTGATGGTGCTTGTGCCTAACGCAGTGGCCACGCTGTCCGCCCCCGAGACGTTTCGATGCAACTGGCCTCAGCTTAAAGGCGGCTGGGGACATGGCGCCCACTCTCCTGACATGTTGACGGCAATCAGGACGCACCCGGGGCACCGGATCACGAGGCGTTGAAGGGTCCGAAAACCAGGACCGGCGACCGGCCTGGCAACGAGCCACCCGGCTGACGGGAAAAGGGCGCCTCAGGCCCCGCGAGCGCGCCGCCCCTGGACCCGGATCGCCCCACCGGAGAGACTTGCCCCGACGACATGTGCATGCTGTTCGGCACCGAGGACGAGATGAGCGTCTACATCGCCGAGGCGATCGCCGTGATCCGCCTCGGGCTCGACGGGTCGGTGTCCTGAGAACACGAAGGTCCTCCCACCCGTGCGTGGGACGATCTCGCCAGGGGGGCCGCCATGGGCGACGCCGGCGCTCGGCCCGGGGAGGGATGGAACATGACCACGAAGAACACCGGGGGCAGCAAGGGAAAGGTGGTCCTCCAGGTCCGTCGCTGTCCTCATGAGGGCCGACGAGGTGAGCGAGGGATTCCGCCACGCCCTGATCGACGGTGAGAAGGGTTCAACCACCACGGGAAGGCCCTGGACCACCGCGTCATCCTGGCCCTGGGTCTGAGGAGCCTGGAGGAGTACGAGGCCGCCGAACCGGCGTGGGCGGGGTAGCCGCCTCCCGGCTGCCCAGCGCCCCTGGTATGGCAAACGGGCCAGGTCCGTGCGCGTGGTCCACCGCGGGGGAGCCGCGTGCGGTGTTCCGCTCTCGTCCCACGACATGGTGGCCGCTATGCCCCGCCCCGCGCGTGATCCTGCCCGCCGTCACCGGCGAGTGTCCCGGTGCCGGTGCCGGTGCCGGTGCCGGTGCCGGTGTACGCGCAGCGCAGGGAGCGGACCCGGTTGTCGAAGCTGGAGGGGACCAGGACCGGTGCCTCGGTGGCGTGGAGGCCGGGGGACCGGGTCAGGAGTTCGCGGAACAGGGCCTTCATTTCCTGCTTGGCGAGGTAGGTGCCCAGGCAGTAGTGCGGGCCGCCGCCGCCGTAGCCGACGTGGGGGTTGGGAGTGCGGGTGATGTCGAAGGCGTCCGGGTCCGGGAAGACCGTCTCGTCGCGGTTGGCGGAGGCGTAGAAGAGAACGACCTTGTCGCCACGGCGGAAGTCGTGGCCGTTCATGCGGTGATCCTGGGTGAGGGTACGGCGGAACTGGATGATCGGGGTGGAGTGGCGCACGATCTCCTCCGTCGCCCCTTCCGCGAAGCGGTCGAAATCCTCCACCAGCAGAGCTCGTTGCTCGGGATGACGGGTCAGCAGGTCCAGGCCGTGCGCGATCGCGTTCCGGGTGGTTTCCACGCCCGCGACCATCAGCAGGGAGAAGAACGAGCCGAGTTGCCGGCCGGTCAGTGCCTGGCCGTCGATGTCGGCGTTGACCAGCGCCGAGATCAGGTCGTCCGTGGGGTTCTTCCGGCGCTCGCGGCCGAGATCCGCGACCATGCCCTGCATCGAGGCCAGGGCGCGCAGGCCCTTGCCCGGTACCCGGAACCGGCTTCGGGCCGAGCGGTGGACGCCGGTGTCGCCCGAGGCGCGATTCACCTGGGCGAGGATCGCGGGGCGCTCCCGGTCCGGGATCCCCATCAGATTGCAGATGACCTCGAACGGCATGCGCGAGGCCACCGCACCGACGAAGTCGTCCGGCCGCTCGGCGAGTACGTCGTCCACGATGCGCGTCGCCACCGCGCCGATGTCCGCCTCCGTGCGGCTGAGGATCCTCGGGGTGAAGGCCCGGGAGACGATACGGCGCAGCTGGGTGTGGTGCGGGCCGTCCACATTGACCAGCGAGTCGCCGAACAGGGCACGCACCCAGCGCGCCGGCTCCGGTGTGGTGGCGCCCGGCGCGCTCGCGAACACCTGCGGGGTGCGGCTGGCCTCCACCACGTCGGCGTGCTTGACGAGCGCGTGGAATCCGCGCTCCGGCCGCCACTTGCTTTTCGGGCGTTCGACGAAGTACTGCGGCTCGTCGAGTCGACGGAGAAAAGCGAATGCCTGTGCGCGTTCGGAATGCGGCAGTTCCCAGAACGACGGGTCGCCGAGATCCCGTCTCCGCGGCTGCCCGCCCGGGATCGCCGCCTGGTGAGCGAGCGCCGTCATGTCGATTCCTCCCGGGGGATGCGAGTGCTCGAAGAGCCTGCGAAGAAGTCTCGCACTGAGGAACGAAAACCAGGGGGTTGCGGCGCGAAGTAGCCATCAAACTCGCCCACTCGGGTGAATCGGGCTCACGGAAATTCCCCGTAGGCCACTACTGTGCCGAGACATGACCTCTACCAACACCGCGTCGGGCAGCGTTCAGTACGCCCCTCTGATGGGCACTCTTTCGGTGATTCCCTGGACCAGTGATCCCTCCGAGGGCGAACGCAACGCGCCTTTTCTGCTCGCCTATTCACTCGGTGACGGCCGCGAAGGACCGGTGACCGGCGAGGAGACTCTGCGCACGGTCCTCCAGGAGATCGGCCTGAAGCCCGGCGGCGATCTGGTCGACCTCTCGAATGCTCCCGGCAACACGATCAAGCTCCTGGTGGAGGCGGGACGAGCGGTCCTGACGATGCCGTATCTGAACGCGCAGTGCCCCGTGCCCCCGGAGTGGGAGGCGGACGCCCGCGAGAACGGCCAGGTCTACTTCATGGTCGCCACCCGGCCGTGGACCGAGGGGACGCCCGGAAGGCCGGTCAGCGAGGAGGCGTTGCGTTCTTTCGCGGGCGACGAGCGGATGCTCTCCAGCGCGGCGCACTGCCTGCTGCCCGTACGCAGCCTGCGCGGCTGAGTCACGATCATGGCGACGGCAACCGTCGAGAAGGTGTCAGCGGGCGAGCGGGCGGAGCCCGGCGGTCCCTTGTGGGGCGGCGGCCGGGGGTTCGCACTGCTGCTGGTGATCACGGGAGCGGCCGGGCTGCTGGCCGCGTGGGTCATCACGATCGACAAGTTCACACTGCTGGAGGACCCGAACTTCACCCCGGGATGCAGCCTGAACCCGGTGGTCTCCTGCGGCAACATCATGAAGAGCGCCCAGGCGTCGGTCTTCGGCTTCCCGAATCCCCTGCTGGGACTGGCGGCGTACGCGGTCGTCATCTGCGTCGGGACGGGCCTGCTGGCAGGGGCGCGTCACCGGCGGTGGTTCTGGCTCGGACTGAACGCGGGCACCCTTTTCGGCGTCGGCTTCTGCACCTGGCTGCAGTACCAGTCGCTCTACAACATCAACTCGCTCTGCCTGTGGTGCTGCCTGGCCTGGGCCGCCACCATCGTGATGTTCTGCTACGTGACCGTCCACAACATCGAGCACCGGATCCTCCCCGCCCCCGCCGGCCTGCGCGGCGCGCTGAGCGAGTTCCCCTGGATGCCGCCGGTGGTGTGGATCGGCGGCATCGGGATGCTGATCCTGACCCGCTGGTGGGACTTCTGGACCAGCTGACCGGCCGTCTCTCCCCCCACGGCCGGCCGTCTCTCTCCCCCACGCAGCCGGCCGGACCCGACACGACGGAGCGGCTGCGCAGGGCCCCAACCCCGCGCAGCCGCTCCGTCGTCCGTGCCGCGCGCCTCGTGCCGCGCGCCCCTCTCTCATACGGAACCGCTGCCCGTACGGCGACGAGGGAGCTACTTGCCGAGCGGAAGCCCACCGAGCAGCTTGTTGCCCTGCTGCGGCTTGTTCAGGCTGTCCGTGGCGCCCTTCACCGCGTTCAGGAGCGAGCCCTTGTTCTCGGTGTCCAGCGCGTTGGTGTTCACCGGCTTGGCGTCGCGCAGCCCCTGGCTGGCCACGGTGTCGAGGGCGCCGTTCAGGCTCATGGGGGGCAGGGCCTCGGCGGCGAAGGCGGGGGTGGCGGCACCCAGAGCCATCACGGAACCGGCGACGACGGCGGCAACCTTCATGGGCTTCATGGTCGAATCCTTCTTTCGCGTGTGGATGAGGTTTCCTCTGTGTGGCCTCGGCATCAGTAACGATTCCTTGGCGCGGTGGAAACTCCGTCCGGCGGGAATTCTGGGCAGGCCACACGAATGAAGGGGACTCGACGTGTCCTCGTGTCACATTCGCTTCCGCGTCGTTGGCGCCGTGGCTCGCGGCGGTGTCACCGGCGTCGCGCGGCGTCCTGAGAGGCCGGCACCGGGGCCCGGACAGCAGCGGAGCCGCCCTGCCCCGGGGGGGAAGAGCGGCTCCGCCGGCGAAGTGGCGTCAGCGGTTGACGCAGGTGTTGCCGAAGGCCGGGTTGAGCACACCGATGACGTCGATGGTGTTGCCGCAGAGGTTCACGGGAATGTGGACCGGGATCTGGACGACGTTGCCGGACAGGACACCCGGGGAACCGACGGCCGCGGCACCGGCGGCGCTGTCGGCGGAGGCGATGCCGGAGGCGCCGGCGACAGCGGCGACGGCCGCGGTGGAGAGGACAACGGCCTTGGCGATACGCGACATGGAGAAGGGCTCCTCGGTCGTAATGGGATGGCATAAAGCCGGGCTCGATTGCCCGACTCATGCATCAACGCTGGTGGAACCCTTCGGTTGCGCGCCCGAATGAGTGACGTCGCTCCGGAGGCACGCCCGGGCGTGGCGAAACCAGAACCGGAATCCTTTTGTACGTTCAACGCGTTGCCGCGCGTCTCACGTGATTTTCAGTCCGCCTTCTGTGAAGGTTCCTTCTGGTTTCGTTCTTCGAGACGGAGAGCCCCATGAGTAATTCAGCGGTTCTTGCCGCGAGGCGCGGCTCGCGGTGCGCCCCGGCTCTCCCTTGCCGTGAGGCGCACGCGCCCCCGGCGGCGATCGATTTGGCGTTCGATTCAGCGTCGGGCGTTACTCCGCCCGGTCCGGTGCGTTTTTCATAGTGGCGGAAGCGCGGGGCCGGACTCCGTGTGTCATGAGCCCGCTCGAAAGATCGCTTTCCCGTGCCCACGAGTGGAAAGAGTTGCGCGTGCAGCCACAACGGCACCGGCCCGGGACCGGCTTCACGGCGCTCCACCTCGTCCAGCCGGTCGACGGCGGTGTGGCCAGGGTGGTCATGGACCTGGTCGGGGCGCAGGTGGTCTCCGGGGTACGTGTCGTCGTCGCCTGCCCCGAGGAAGGGCCACTCGCCCGGGCGGTGGCCCGCCGGGGGGCCGAGGTCCACGCGTGGCGGGCCACGCGCGCGCCGGGCCCCAGCCTGCTCGACGAGGTACGGCAGGTCGCCCGGCTGGTCGGCCTGATCCGCCCCGACCTCGTCCACGCCCACAGCGCGAAGGCCGGACTCGCCGGGCGGCTGGCCGTACGGGGCCGTATCCCGACCGTCTTCCAGCCGCACGCCTGGTCGTTCGAGGCGGTCGGCGGCGTGACCGGCCGGCTGGCCAGGCGCTGGGAGCGGTCCGCGACCCGGTGGACCGACCGTGTGGTCTGCGTCAGCGACGCCGAGCGGCGCACCGGAGAGCGCGCGGGTATCGACGCCTCCTGTTCCGTCGTCCACAACGGTGTCGACGTCGGACGGTTCGCGGCCGCCGACTCCGCCGCCGACCCCGCAGACGAGACGCGGACCGCGCGGGCCGGACTGCCGCTGCTGGCGGGGCTGGATCCCGCGGCCCCCGTCGTGGTCTGTGTCGGCCGCCTGTGCAGGCAGAAAGGGCAGGACGTCCTGCTGCGGGCCTGGCAGCCGGTCGTACGGCGGCTGCCCCGGGCGCGGCTGGTGCTCGTCGGCGACGGCCCCGACGCGGCGGCGCTGCGGGGCGCGGCCCCGCCGTCGGTGCTCTTCGCCGGAGCCGTACCGGACACCGTGCCCTGGTACCGGGCGGCCGATCTGGTCGTCCTGCCCTCCCGCTGGGAGGGGATGGCGGTGGCCCCCCTGGAGGCCATGGCCAGCGGCCGGCCCGTCGTCCTCAGCGATGTGGACGGTGCCCGCGAGAGCCTGCCGCCCGGTCGCGAGAGCCTCTGTCTCGTCCCGCCCGAGGATCCGTCGGCGCTGGCGGCCGCCGTGAGCGCTCTGCTCCGCGACGGGCCGCTGCGCGAGGCCATCGGCCGCCAGGGCCGTCAGCACGTACTCAGCACGTACGACGTGCGGCAGACCGCACAGGCCATCGCGGACGTCTACCGCGAAGTCGCCACCGCGCCGCGCACCGAACGCAGGGAGCCGATTCCCCAGTGACCACGGAAAGCACCAGCGTTCCCCCGCCGGCCGGGCGGGCGCGGACGGTGGGACGCTCCCTCGGGCGGATCTCGCTCGCTTCGCCTCCCCGCACCGCCCGGGACCGCACCGCCCCAGAGCCCGCTGCCCGGGACCGCACCGCCCCGCCGTCCCGGCGCCGTCCCGCCGGCGCCCCGCTGCGCTTCGGACTACCGCTGATCGCCGGGGACGGGCTCGCGGCCCTGCTGTCCACCGCCGTCCTGAGCGATGAGCAGCGCGAGGCCGTCCTGCTTCCGCTCCTCGTCTGTGTGACCGTGCTGAACGCGTGCGCGGGGCTGTACCGGCCCGGCGTCGTCCTCTCCGGGCTGGACCAGCTGCCCGCGCTCGGCGCCCGTATCACCGTGTCCTGGTGCGCTGCCGCCGCCGTCCTCGCGGCGCTCCTCCCCGGACACGCCCTGGGGATCGCGGCCCTGCTCGGTGGCGCTGTCGCGCAGCTCGTCGTGGCCTGCTGCTGCCGTTCGCTGGTCCACGGCCGGCGGCGCGCGGCGGCGCGCGGACGGCTGCGCTCCACCCTGGTCGTGGGTACGGGCCCGGCGGCGCGGCGCATGACCGCGCTGCTGGCCCGGCATCCCGAGTACGGCCTGCGGCCCGTCGGGATCGCCGCCCTGACCGGGGATGACGCCGCTCTCGGCGCGAGCCCGGGCAAGGGCGTCACGGACGCCCCCGACCTGCCCGTCCTCACCTCCATCGAGGAGATCCACCGCGCCGTCATCCAGAACGGGGTCGAGGAAGCGGTGTTCCTCGAATCCTGGGACAGCGGCTCCTGGGACAGCGGCTCCCGGGACAGCGGCGGTGCGGGCACCGGCACCGGCGGCGGCACGGACCGCGCTCCGCTCGTCGCGCTCTTCCACGAGTACGGCTGCGCCACCTGGTTCGTCGGCGACGGCCCCCGGGAGTCGCCCGCCGTTCCCCGTAGCTCCGGCGGTCTCACCGCACCCGCCGCGCCCGACGCCATGGCGCGGCACCTGTGGGGGTTCGCCGGCCACCGCGTCGAGCCACCGGCCCCCCGCCGCCGGGGGACGGTCGCCAAACGCGCGCTCGACATGACGATCGCCGCCCCCATCCTGCTCGCGATCTCCCCGTTGCTGCTGGCCTGCGCTCTCGCGGTCCGGCTCTGCGACGGCCCCGGTGTGCTGTTCCGTCAGGAACGCGTCGGCCAGGACGGCCGGCCCTTCACCCTGCTGAAGTTCCGCACCCTGCGCCCCGCCGACGAGCAGGAGGCCGCCACCCGCTGGAACATCGCCCACGACCGCAGGATGAGCGCGGTGGGCCGGCTCCTGCGCCGTACGTCGATGGACGAACTGCCGCAGCTGTGGAACGTCCTGCGCGGCGACATGAGCCTGGTCGGCCCCCGGCCGGAACGTCCCTTCTTCGTCGCCAACTTCAGCAGGACCACCCCCGGTTACGCGGCCCGTCACCGGATGCCCGTCGGCATCACCGGCCTCGCGCAGGTCCACGGACTGCGCGGGGACACCTCCATCGAGGAGCGGTCCCGGTTCGACAACCACTACATCGACCACTGGTCGCTCTGGCAGGACGTGTGCATCCTGGTACGGACCGCCGTCTCCCTCGTCCGTCCGGCGGGCAGCTGATGACGGCCGGCGCCACGGGCGTCCTGATCCGGACGGGCCGTCATGTGCGTCCTGTCCGCCCCGGCGGACGTACCCGGGACGCGCTGCGCCACTGGGCGCCCCTGCTGCCCGCCGTCGCGGTCCTCGCGCTGCTCGCCGTCCCCGCCGCTCCGGCCGGGGACGGCTCCGCCGGTACCGGGACGGTCGCGGACGCCGCCTCCGGGCTTCTGGTCCTGCACTGCCTCGTACGGGTACTCAGGGAGCGGGCCCGCCCGCTGACCCGTACCGCGGCGCTGGTCCTCGGACTTCCGGTGCTCGGCGTGTCCGTGGCGGCGATCACCTCCCACGACCCGGCGGCCAGCCTGCCCGGGGTGGCGCGCTACCTCCAGATCTTCGTCCTGGTGCCGGCCGCGCTGCTGCTGCTGATCCGCGACCGCCGGGACTTCCGGCTCGTGGCCGGGTCGGTGGTCGCCCTCGCGCTGGTCCAGGGCACGGTCGGGGTCGTGCAGTACCTGACCGGCACCGGCGCCTCGTACAGGGGCGAGGACATCCGCGCGGTCGGCACCTTCGGCCCCACCGATGTGATGGGCATGGCCACCGTCGTCGCGTACGGGCTGGTCATCGCCGTCGGATACGCGCTCGGCCAAGGCGGCGACGCGCCACCGGGGCAGCGAGCAGTCGCACTGGCCTGCGCCGGACTGCTCTCCGTCCCGCTCGTGCTGTCGTTCAGCCGGGGCGCCTGGATCGCCACGGTCGCGGCGCTCGTCCTGCAACTCGCGGTCTCCGGGCTGCGCCGCGCGGCGCGGATCGCCCTCGTGGCCGGAGCCCTGGGTGTCGTCCTCGTCGGCGGCCTCGGCATCGGCTCGCAGATGATCACCGAGCGGCTCGACAGCATCACCCGGGTCACCGACGCGCCCGACCAGTCCGTCACCGACCGGTACACCATGTGGGCCGCCGCCACCGACATGTGGCGCGAGGAACCCGTCACCGGCGTCGGGCTGAAGGGCTTCCCCGCCTACCGCGACAGCCACGCCTCGCTGGCGCTCTCCTCCGGCAGCGACACCGAGGGCGCCGGCATGGGCTTCCAGCGCCAGCCCCTGCTCTCGCCGCACAACATGTATCTGCTCGTCCTCAGTGAGCAGGGGCTGATCGGCGCCGTCGCGCTGGTGGGCAGCTGGGCGATGCTCCTCGTCCGCACGCTGCGCCGGCTCCCCGGCGCGCGCCGCACCCGCACCGGGGCCGACTGCGCGCTCGCCGTCACCGGGCTGCTGGCCTGGCAGCTGGTGGACTTCGGTTACGCGGACATCGGCGGGCCCTCGACCGTGCTGACGGCCGTGATGCTCGGTCTGGCCGCCTGGTGGGCGCTGGACCGCCGAGCGAACAGCGGGGCTGCCCCGGCGTGACCGACACACGACACTCCCTCCCCCCGGTACCCACGCCGTCCGCCCCGCCGGCGGCGGAGAGCGACGCGGCGACCGGCGCCCTGTCCGTCCGTTCCGAAACGGCCCCTGCCCGTTCCGAAACGGCCCCTGCCCCTTCCGCAAGCACCGCCGCCGGTACGGCAGGGGCAGGCGCCCCGGCCGCGTCCGAAGCCGCCTCCAGCGGTTCCGAACGCGCCTCCGGCCGCTTCCTGGCGCGGGCCGCGTTCCTCACCGCCCTGCTGACCGCCGCCGGAGCGGTGTTCGGTCTCGTCCGCGACCAGACCATCGCCCATCTCTACGGCGCCGGCCCCGACACCGATGCCTTCCTGGTCGCCTGGACCGTGCCGGAGATGGCCTCCACGCTCCTCATCGAGGACGCCATGGCACTCATCCTCGTACCGGCGTTCAGCCTGGCGCTGGCCCGCCGGGCCGCCGTGCCGGCACCGGGCGGCGACCCCGTACGGCAACTGATGCGGACGACCCTGCCCCGGCTGTGCCTGGCCCTCAGCGCGGGCGCGGCCCTGCTGATGGCCACCGCGCCCTGGGTGGTCGCCGGCCTCGCCCCGGGCCTGCCCGAGCCGGGGCTGGCCGTCGACTGCACCCGGCTGACCGCGACCTGCGTCTTCACCTTCGGCATGGCCGGGTACTGCAGCGCGGCGCTGCGGGCCCACGGGAGCTTCGTGGCACCCGCGATGATCTACGCCGCGTACAACGTCGGCATCATCGCGACGATGCTCGCCTTCCGCGACACGTGGGGTGTCCGGGCCGCGGCCGCCGGGGTCGCCCTCGGCGGCGTCCTGATGGTGCTGGTCCAGGCACCCGTCCTGTGGCGCAGACTCAAGGAACGTCTCCCCGCCGCCGGCCGGGAGACGAAGACCGACGCGGGCGGCCCGCCCGTGGCCTTCGGGCTGCTCGCGCCCGTCGTCGTGTTCGCGCTCAGCCGGCAGTCGCAGGTCCTCATCGAGCGGTTCCAGGCCGCGCCACTGCCGGCCGGTGCCATCTCGCATCTGAACTACGCGCAGAAGGTCGCGCAGATGCCCATGACGCTCTCGCTGATGCTGTGCACCGTCACCTTCCCGGTCGTCGCCCGTGCCATGGCGGCGGGGGAACGGGACGTGGCGCGGCGCCGGGTCGAGCGCGACCTCGCACTCGCCGGGATCATCGTGCTGGTGGGGGCCGCCACGGTCATCTCCTGCGCGCCGCAGTTCGTCGAAGTGCTCTTCCAGCGCGGCGCGTTCGACCGGGCCGACACGGCCGCGACCGCCGCCGTGATCCGGGTCTACGCGCTCGGCCTGCTCGGCCACACCCTGGTCGGGGCACTGGTGCGCTGCTACTTCTCCGCCGCGCGCCCCCTGTGGTTCCCCGCGCTCGCCATGCTGACCGGACTCGCGCTGACCACCGGCGCCGGCGCCCTGCTGGTCGACGTCTGGGGCGTCCTCGGCATCGCCGCCGCCAACGCCCTCGGCATCACCGTCACCGCGATCCTGCTGCTCTGCCGGGTCGGCCGCCACAGCGTGCCCGTCAGGATCCGCCACATGACCGGCGGCCTGGTCAAACTCAGCGCCGCCGCCGCGGCGGCCACCGGTTCGGGCTGGCTGTGCGGAGCCCTCATCCCGTCACCCGTCCTGGGCGCCGCCGCGGCCTGTGTCGTGGTCGCCGCGGTGTTCCTCGTCATCGCCCGCGCCCTGCGCGCACCCGAGATCGACACCATCCTCCGCCCCCTCCTCCGCCCCGTCTCACGAAAGCACGCGCATGCCCGCTGACACGGTGTCCGCACGTCCCCCCTCCGCGGTGCGGGGGGCGCGGCGGAAGTCCCCCGGTCCCCTGTGGGCCGTCATGTACCACTCGGTCGCCGACTGCGCCGACGACCCCTACCAGGTGACCATCTCGCCCGGCCGGCTCGAACGGCAGCTGCGCTGGCTGCGCCGCCACGGCCTGACCGGCGTCAGCATGGGGCGGCTGCTGCGCGCCCGCGCCGAAGGACGCGGCGCCGGCCTCGTCGGCCTCACCTTCGACGACGGGTACGCGGACTTCGTCGACCAGGCCGTCCCGCTGCTGCGCCGGTACGACTGCACCGCCACCGTCTTCGTCCTGCCCGGCCGCCTCGGCGGTACGAACGCGTGGGACAGCCCCGGCCCCCGCAAGCCCCTCCTCACCGAGGAGGGTGTCCGCCGGGCCTGCGAGGCCGGCATGGAGGTCGGCTCCCACGGCCTGTGCCACACCGACCTCACCCGGGCCGGCGACCCGCTGCTCGCCGCCGAGACCGGACAGAGCCGGGCCATGCTGCGCACCATCACCGGCGCCGAGGTGACCGGCTTCTGCTATCCGTACGGTTCGGTCGACGCGCGCGCCGTCGCGGCCGTCCGCGCGGCGGGCTACACGTACGCCTGTGCCATCAGCCCGGGACCGCTCACCGGCATGTTCGCCCTGCCCCGCGTCCATGTCGGGGAGAAGGACACCGGCCTGCGGCTGCACCTCAAACGGCGGCTGCACCGCTGGCGCCGGGAGCCCGTCCCGGCCGCCGCCCGTCCGGCGGTCACCCCGGCGGGAGGGACCGGCTCGTGAAGGTGCTGCACATCATCACCGGCCTCGGCATCGGCGGCGCCGAACAGCAGCTCCGCCTCATGCTGCGGCAGCTGCCGACCGACAGCGACGTCATCACCCTCACCAACCCGGGCGCGGTCGCCCGGGGCATCGTCGCCGACGGCGGGTCCGTCCACGACCTCGCCATGCGCGGCAACCGTGACGTCGGCGCACTGCCCCGGCTGGTGAAGCTGGTGCGCCAGGGACGGTACGACCTGGTCCACACACACCTCTACCGCGCCTGCCTGTACGGCAGGTTCGCGGCACGTCTCGCGGGCGTACGGTCCATCGTCGCCACCGAGCACTCCCTCGGCGCCGTACAGATCGAGGGCCGGCCGCTGTCCACCGGTGCCCGCGCGCTGTATCTCACCGGAGAACGCCTGGGCACGGCGACGGTCGCCGTCTCCGCGACCGTCGCGCGGCGCCTGGAGCGCTGGGGGGTGCGCCGGGACCGTATCCATGTGGTGCCCAACGGCATCGAGGTCGGCCGGTTCGCCTTCGACGAGGGGGCCCGCCGCGCCGCCCGTGCCCGACTGGGCCTGCCCCAGGACGCCTTCGTGGTCGGCGGGGTCGGCCGGCTCACCGAGAGCAAACGATTCGACACACTCATCCGGGCCGTCGCCGATCTGCCGGGCGCCCGCCTCCTCCTGGTCGGCGAGGGCCCCGAGCGCGGGTCTCTGCGCGGACTCGCCGAGGCCCGGGGAGCAGCCGGCCGGATCCTCCTCCACGGCGCCTGCGAGGACCCGCCGCCACTCTCGCGCCCCTCCGCGACCGGGCCGGGGGAGCCCGATCTGCCCGCGCTGCTCGCGGCCATGGACGTCTTCGTCTCCACGTCCCATGACGAGGCGTTCGGGCTCGCCGTCGTCGAAGGACTCGCGGCCGGGCTGCCGGTGCTCCACGTCACCTGCCCCGCCCTCCAGGACCTGCCCGCCGAGGCCGCGCCCGGCGCGCTCCAGATCAGCGGCTCCGTACCCGAACTCGTCGCCGAGCTGCGGCGGTTCCAGCAGGCGGGCCGGGCGCCGGGGACGGCCGGGGCGCGGCGGCTGCCCGTGCCCGCCGCCGCCCGCCACTACGACATCTCCCGCAGCGCCCACCAGTTGATGACCGTCTACGAGAACGCCGTTCGCGGCCCGGTCCCCACCGAGAAGTGAGTTGCTCATGACCCAGCATTCGAGTCCGCCGCGCCGCGCGGCCGCCCGGCCCGCCCACCTGCTGTCACGGCTGACGGCCCTGCCCGTCCGGTGGATCGTCCCGGTCGTGGCCCTGCTCGGGGCGCTGGCCGGCGGTGCGTACGGGATGCTCCGCACCCCTGAGTACTCCGCGACCAGTTACGTCATCGTCGTACCGACGGAGAAGTCCGACCCGGCCGCCGCGCTCGGGTTCGCGACGGCCTACGGGCGGGTCGCCTCCCAGGTCGCGGTCGTCGGCGACGCGCCGGTGTGGGCCGGGGTGTCCGCCCGGACCCTCGCGTCGCACGTCCAGACCGCCACTTCGCCGGACGCCCCCATGATCTCCGTGACGGCGACCGCGTCCCGCGCCCGGACCGCCGTGAACATGGCGGACAGCGTGGCGCGGTCCCTGGTGCTCAACGGGTCGCACATGCAGGGCAGCACGAACGTCAAGGTGCTCCAGTTCTCCCGTGCCCTTGAGCCGACCGGCCCGGTCTCGCCCTCGGCACCGCTCGCGGCCCTGGTCGGCTGCTGCGCGGGCGGGCTGCTCGGCGGTCTCGGCCTGCTGGTCCGTCCCCAGCGCCGGCGCTCCGGGATGCACGCGTCCGTCCCGAACCCGGCGCAGGCCTCCCACCCACAGCCGGAAACGGTGTGATGGCCGCCGAATCGAGCCCACGGACGGCCATCATGTCCGCCGCATTCCCCGTCGCCTCCCCGGCCACCGCGATCACGGTCACACCCGTCACACCCGCCGGATCCGTCACGCTGTCCCCGTCCGCGCGCCCCTCCGTTCCCGTGCCCCCCTCCGTCCCCGTGCCCCCCTCTGTCCCGGTGTTCACGACGGAGGTGGTCCGGGACATCGACCGCTTCGGGGAGATCGGCCCGGCCTGGGACGCCCTGTACCGCCGCTCCCGTACCGCCACCCCCTTCCAGAGCCATGCATGGCTGCACTCCTGGTGGCTGTCGTACGGCACACCAGGCCGGCTCCGCGTCGTGCTGGTCCGCCGGGGTGAGGACCTGGTCGCGGCGGCGGCGCTGACGCTGATCTACCGCCCCGTCCCCGTCCTCGTACAGCTCGGCGGCAGCATCTCCGACTTCTCCGACGTGCTGCTCGACGACCGCTGCGCGGACGCCGCCGCCACCGCGCTGGCGAAGGCCCTCGCGCGCACCGCGCGTACGGCGGTGCTCGACCTGCGTGAGGTACGGCCCGGCGCCGCGATCGAACGGGTCTACGCCTGCTGGCCCGGGCCGCGCCGGCGGCTCGCGGACTCGCCCTGCCTGGAACTGCCCGCCGCCCCGATGGACGAACTGCTCGGCCGGCTGCCCTCCTCCCGCGCCCAGCGTGCCCGCGCGAAGCTCCGCAAGCTGGACGCGCTCGGCATCGACGAGCGCGTGGTGCCCGAGGACGAGATCCCGGCCGCCGTCGAACGGCTGCTGGAACTGCACCGCCTCCAGTGGGAGGGCCGCGGGGTCACCCCCGAGCACCTCAGCACGCGCTTCGCGGAGCACCTGACCAGGTCGGTCAGGTCGATGGCCGGGCGCGGCGACGCGATGGTGACCGAATTCCGGCTGGCCGGCGCGGTGGTGGCGTCGGATCTCACCCTGATGTCGCCGCACCTGGCGGGCGGCTACCTGTACGGAGCGGATCCGGTGCTGCGCGCCAGGAAGGTGGACGTGGCCACGATGCTGCTGCGCAGCTGGGCGCAGCGGATCAGTACGTCCGGCCGCACCACGCTCAGCATGCTGCGCGGGGACGAGCCGTACAAACACCACTGGCGTCCCGACACCGTCCGCAACCAGCGCTATCTGCTGGCGCGGAGCTATCTGGCGCCTTCCTTCCAGCTGCTGCTCGCGCGCGCGGCGGGCCGTGGCCGGGCGGCGGCGTTCGTCAAGCGGCTGCGGCTGCGGCGGGGCGGCGGCAAGGGATGACACCCTCGCCGCTGCCGCTGCCGCTGCCGCTGCCGCTGCCGCTGCCGCCTTCGCGGGAGGGCGGAGTGTCAGGAGCGCCGGTGCTCCCACCAGGGGGAGGGGAGACACACCTTGCGGCCCAGCCACGACTCGATCCAGGAGCCGAGGTCCAGCGGACGGCAGTCCGGCTCGGGCGTCGGGACAGGCGGTGTGGCTTCGGGATCGGGTGTGGTGTCGGGATCGGGGGTCGGCGTGGTCGGGACCGGCACCGGCTCCGTCCCGGGCTCCGCCTTGCGTCCGTAGAGCAGGGAACGGAACACCTTCGACGACTCGGGGTTCTCGTCGCACTGCCAGACGCCGTGCGGGCAGTAGTCCGTGACGGTGTTGTAGAGCGGCTTGTGGGTGTCGATCCACTCGATCATGCGCCGCATGTACTCGGGGTTGTCTCCGTTGCGGAAGAGGCCCCACTCCGGGTAGGAGATGACCTTTCCGTGCTCAGCGGCGAACTCGACGTGCTGTCGGAGCCCGTACGGCTCGTTCACCTGTTCGTCGAAGGTCCTGCCCGGCGGCTGGTCGTAGGAGTCCATGCCGACGATGTCCACGACGTCGTCGCCGGGGTAGCACGCGGTCCAGGGGATGGCGTCCCGGCCACGGTTCGGAGCGAAGTCGAAACGGAACTTCTGGCCGGGCACCGCGCGCATGGTGGTGACGATGCGGTTCCAGTACTGCTTCCACGCCCGTGGGTCGGGTCCGCAGCGATGCGTGTACGTGGTGCCGTTCATCTCCCAGCCGAGCACGATCACCGTATCCGGAGTGCCGAGGTCGACGAGCCGCTCCGCCAGGGCCCTGAAGTGCTCGTCGTACGCACCTCGCGCGCCTTTGCGCAGCTCGCGGCGGACGAGAGTGTCGGGCACGTGCGCCTCGCTGCGTTCGAGCATGGGCACATTGAGGACGAAGAGGCGGTCGTCCCGCGCCTTTCGCCACTCGGCCCAGTCCTTCAGGAAGTCCGGGGCGCCCTCGATGTTGGACCACACGTCCCCGGGGAGGTAGGTGTGTCCGACGCGCAGCTCCGTGCCGCCGAGCCACTTCTGCATGTCGGCGATGCGCCGGACGCCTTGCGGGCCGTAGTCGAGATACGCGCCGAGTGCGGGCGAGGCGACCTGCGGGGCCTTCGTCTTCGCCGGCCCGTCCGGGTCGGCCGCGTGACTCGGAACGGGCTGCACCGCACCTGAAGCAAGGAAGCCGGCCGCGACCACACCCAGGCAGGTGGCCGTCAGCCGTCGACGTCGGTGGGACATGTCAGCTCCTCAGAAAATGGACCCGGTTCCGTGGCCGCGAGGCGTGGTCACGTTGATCCAAAAATATTTCTGATGAGCCGATCGGGAACCTGGCCCGGTCTGTGAGTAGTCCGTTAGGGAATTTGATCCCCCGCATGGGCCACCGGCGCGCGGTCACCGGTCCTTGTCAGCCGGGAGAATCCGTCGTGACTCTCCCGGCCGGCCGGCCCGGTACTGGCCGGCGGGATTCCCGGACACGTCCTGGACGCGCGCCGGGGCGGCACTAGACGCGTGCCGGGGCGGCGCTCCTGCTCCGCCGGTACAGGATTCCGCCGCCGATCAGCAGGCCGGCACTCATCGCGGCCGCCGCGAGGAGGTTGGGGTCGCTGCCGGTGTGCGCGAGCTGCGCGACGGGGTCGGGAGCCTGCGGGAGATGCACCGGGACGGGCTGGACCGGGGGACGCGCGGGGGTGTGCGGGGGGATGGCCCGGCCGTCGGTCGGCGGGGCCACCGGGGGCGCGGGATGCGCGGGAGGCGCCGGGGAGACGGGGGGCGCGGGGACCGGGACCGGGGCGTTGTTCGCGCAGCCGTTGCCGAAGACCGGGTTGAGGATGCCGATCAGATCGACGGAGTCACCGCAGAGGTTCAGCGGGATGTCGATGGGCAGCTCAAGACCGTTGCCGGTCCCGACGCCCGGAGACCCGGTCATGGTGCCCGTGGCGCTGGTGGAACCGGCGGCCTCGTCGTGGGTGTCGCGCGGCGACTGGTGGGCGGCGTGCCCGCCGTGGGTCCCATGTCCCCCGTATCCCTCGTGTCCGTCGTGGGATCCGTACGCGTCAGGCGACTGCGGGGCGGGGACGGGCCGCGGCGCGGAGTGCGGCGCCGGAACCACGTGGGTGGCCGGACCCCCGTACGGCCCGGCCGCCGGGGGGACGGGAGCCTGGAACCTCGGCGCGTCCGACCTATTGGCGCAGACGTTGCCGAAGGCGGGGTTGAGCACCCCGATGGGGTCCACGGTGTTTCCGCAGACGTTGACCGGCACGTCCACGGGGATCTGGACGTTGTTGCCGGAAAGCACGCCCGGGGAATTGGCGGCCACTCCGCCGGCCTCGGTCGCCTGGGCGTAACCACCGCTCATGGACAGCACACTGGTCGCCGCGGCGGCCGTGAGCAGTCCTTTGCTGATGAGGTCTCGCATGTGGTTCTCCTCGTATTATCGGTGCCAACTGAGGCCGGTCCCGAAGCGCGGACAACCAGGTGCGCTTCGGGACCGGCCGTGAACACCCCGCGGGGTGTCTCTATAACGTCAGGCGTTGACGCAGGTGTTGCCGAAGGTGGGGTTCAGCAGGCCGATAACGTTGATGCTGTTACCGCACAGGTTGATCGGAACGTGCACCGGCACCTGGACGACATTGCCCGAGAGGACACCGGGGGAACCGACAGCGGCACCCTCGGCGCCCGCGTCGGCCATGGCCGGAGCCGCGGCCCCCATCGCCATGACCAGACCGGCGACGATTGTTGCGCTCTTCTTGTACTTCATCGTGAGCCCTTTCCGCAGCGGCGAATACGTCCGCACGACTGTCGTGGTACGCGAGCATCGCTATGCCAGCTCCAACGTCCGCTGCTGGAACTCCAACGAGTGCGCGGAAGCCAGGAAACTGGCCAGATTTCCCACTCGCGCAGTTTCACCCGATTGCCGCGTCAAGGATTTACGTTTCTGCGTCGATGCACAACAATCCGGCGGCACGGACCGCGATGACTCTTCGCGCCCCAGGGCCCCGGTCATGCCACGCCGGAATTCGGGGTCGGTGACGGAAAAGGGGCCGGCGGGGGCGCCATTGCCCCCGCCGGCCCAGGCCCGGAGCGGCGTCCGGGCGGTCTCGCGATATGCGGATCAGCTGTTGCCCACGCCGTTGCCCGAGAGCACCGGGATGTCGTCCACGATGTGCGACAGCGGCTCGTCACCCTTGGCCTGGGTGGAGTTCTCCGCGCACTGCTGGTTCTGCGGGGAGGACAGGACGTTGACGTCCTGGACGGCGACCGGCACGAGGAGGCCGACGAGCGACCCGACGTTGGCCTTGACCGGCACGCCGAGGCAGAGCTTGTTCAGCGAGCCCTGGACCAGGTCGGCCGACGGGCTCATGTCGCCATGGGTCTCGACGTTGCCGAACGCCTGGTGGGCGCCGTTGCCGCTGGCGGAGGTGGTGCCGCCCTCGTCGCCGATGGCGAGCGCCGGAGAGGCCGCCGCAGCCGAGACGCCGACCACGGAGGCGGCGACGGCCGCGCCGGCCATAATCTTCTTGATCACGATGTGTTCCTTTTCTCATGAATGCAGGTGGAGCGACCTGAACAACCCGCCCTCGGTCGTTTAGTTGCGCTGCTTCACCCGATCGGCTTGGTGGCCGCCGGTAATAGGCCGTTGGAGTGAAGCAAAAGAACTAATGGCGCGTTGGGAAGTTGCTCAGGGGGCCCCGGGGACTTGGGGCATCCTTCGGAAGGGGACTCATCGTGATCAAGAAGGTCATGGCCGGCGCCGCCATCGCCGCCTCCGTTGTCGGCGTTTCCGCCGCGGCCGCCGCTCCGGCGCTCGCCATCGGCGGCGACGGCGGCACCACCTCCGCCAGTGGCAATTTCGCCAGCCAGCAGTACGGCAACTCGGCGACGTACGGCAACATGAGCCCGCAGATGGCGCTTATCCAGGGCTCGCTGAACAAGCCCTGCATCGGCCTCCCTGCCAAGCTCAACGCCGGCTCCCTCATTGGCCTCGTGCCGATCGCGGTCCAGGACGTCAACGTCCTGTCCTCCCCGCAGAACCAGCAGTGTGTCGAGAACTCGACGCAGGCCAAGGGTGACGAGCCGCTGTCGCACCTCCTCGACAACATCCCGATCCTCTCCGGGAACGGTGTCGCCAACCGCTGAGAAACCGGCTGAGCGGCCGGACCGCCGCTGAATTCCGCGGCGGTCCGGAATTTTCTGCGCAGGGCGGCGCGCGACAGGCAATGAGCCATTCGGGGGAATCTCCTCAGCCACGCCGCAACCAATTCGTCCGTAAGCACGTTGATCAGGTCGAATCTCCACCGGTGGAGTGCGACTTTCTGGAAAGGCATTTAAATGAAGAAGCTGTGGGCAACCGCTGCTGTAGCGGCCTCGATCGTCGGAGCCACGGCCGTCGCCGCGTCGCCGGCTCTGGCCATCGGTGACGAGGGCGGCACGACGTCGTTCAGCGGCAACGGTGCCGAGCAGTCCTTCGGCAACTCCGCGACTCACGGGGACATGAGCCCGCAGCTGGGCCTGGTCCAGGGCTCGCTGAACAAGCCGTGTGTCGGTCTGCCGCTCAAGGCGAACGTCGGCTCCCTCATCGGCCTCGTGCCGATCGCGGTCCAGGACATCAACGTCCTGTCCTCCCCGCAGAACCAGCAGTGTGTCGAGAACTCGACGCAGGCCAAGGGTGACGAGCCGCTGTCGCACATCCTCGACAACATCCCGGTGCTGTCCGGGAACGGTGCGGGCAACAGCTGATCCCCCCAGAAGCCCGGTCCGGCCTCTCGCCGGACCGGGCTTCTGCCATGTGCGGCGCAGGTCACGCCCCACGGGAGGGCTGACGGCGCGGGATGTCGGTAGTGTGCCGGAATGCTCACTGTGACGTCCGTGAATGTGAATGGGCTCCGCGCCGCCGCCAAGAAGGGGTTCGTGGAGTGGCTGGCGGAGACCTCCGCCGAGGTGATCTGTCTCCAGGAGGTGCGGGCCGAGCCGCAGCAGCTTCCCGCAGAGGTACGGGAGCCCGAGGGCTGGCACGTCGTACACGCCCCGGCGACGGCCAAGGGCCGGGCGGGTGTCTCGCTGTACACGCGGCGGCAGCCGGAGCGGACGCGGATCGGGTTCGGCAGCGCGGAGTTCGACGCGAGCGGCCGGTACGCCGAGGTCGACCTGCCCGGTGTCACGGTGGCCAGCCTCTATCTGCCCTCGGGCGAGGTGGGCACGGAGCGGCAGGACGAGAAGGTCCGCTTCATGGACGAGTTCCTGCCGTACCTGGAGCGGCTGAAGAAGAGCGCGGCGGCCGACGGCCGTGAGGTGCTGGTCTGCGGCGACTGGAACATCGCCCACCAGGAGGCCGACCTCAAGAACTGGAAGGCCAACCGGAAGTCCTCCGGCTTCCTCCCCGAGGAGCGCGCCTGGCTGACCCGCGTCTTCGAGGAGACGGGTTACGTCGACGTCGTCCGGGCTCAGCACCCGGAGCAGGAGGGCCCGTACTCGTGGTGGTCGTACCGGGGCCGCGCCTTCGACAACGACGCGGGGTGGCGCATCGACTACCACGTGGCGACCGAGGGCCTGGCCGGGCGCGCGGTGAAGGCCTGGGTGGAGCGCGCGGCCACGCACGGCGAACGCTGGAGCGACCACGCGCCGGTGACGGTGGCGTACGAGGGCTGATCAGCCCTGGCTGTCCGGCCGATCCTCAGTGCCTGAGCGGCCCTGAGCACCTGAGCGGTCCGGGGCGGCGGGGCGCAGGCGGCGGTCCAGGGCCAGGGAGAATTCCGCTTCCACGACGCTCTTCGCCAGCGGGCGCAGTGCGGCCTGGTCCAGTTTTCCGGCGTGGGCGGGGAGGACCGTCGCGAAGAGATCGGCAAGGGCGTCCGCGTGGGCGCGGACCTGGCGGCCGGCTTCCAGGACGGCGGCCAGCGGGATGCCCTCGCGGACCAGGGCCGCCGAGATGTCCAGCAGGCGGCGGCTGATGTGGACGATCTCGTCGCCGTCGGTCGCGAGGTAGCCCAGGTCGAGGGCGGCCGCGAGGTTTTCCGGGGTGACCTCCCCCTCGAAGTGGTCGGCCAGTTCCTCGGGGGTGAGGCGGACCGGGGTCTCCTCGGTGGGTTCGACCAGGCCCAGGGCCTCGCCGACGTCCCGGCCGCTCTCGAAGGCGGTGGCGAGGTCGGCGATACCGTTGAGGGTGTGTCCGCGCTCCAGCAGGCCCGCGATCGTGCGCAGCCGGGCCAGGTGATGGTCGTCGTACCAGGCGATCCGGCCTTCGCGGCGCGGTGGCGGGATCAGGCCGCGCTCGCGGTAGAAGCGCACGGTGCGGACCGTGATGCCCGCCTGGTGGGCCAGCTCCTCCATGCGGTACTCCATGCCCGGCAGCCTATGTCGTACCACCGGTAACTCCTCCTGTCGGACCCCTACCCACGAGTACGGGGCTGCCCTACGCTCGTACCGTGCCAGTGATTGCTGGCGCGATGGGGCGGGCGTCCGCCAGTGGGAGGCGATATGGGCCGGCATGTGCGCGTGGCGGTGATCGGATCCGGATTCGGCGGCCTGGGGGCGGCGGTGCGG
This sequence comes from Streptomyces sp. NPDC051569, assembly GCF_044454085.1. Taxonomy (NCBI): domain Bacteria; kingdom Bacillati; phylum Actinomycetota; class Actinomycetes; order Kitasatosporales; family Streptomycetaceae; genus Streptomyces; species Streptomyces sp. NPDC051569. The sequence continues at coordinate 131,629 of NZ_JBITDJ010000014.1, read as the reverse complement.
CTGCGCCGCGAGGGGATCACCGACTTCGTCGTCCTGGAGCGGGCCGACTCGGTCGGCGGGACCTGGCGGGACAACAGCTATCCGGGGTGCGCCTGCGATGTGCCCTCGCACCTCTACTCGTTCTCGTTCGCGCCCAACCCCGACTGGCCGCGCACCTTCTCCGGTCAGCCGCACATCAGGGCGTATCTGGAGCGGATCGCGGACACCTTCGGGCTGCGGCCGCATCTGCGGCTGGGACACGAGGTGCTGCTGGTGCGCTGGGACAGCGACGCGCTGCACTGGGAGATCGAGACCTCGCGGGGAGCGTTCACCGCCGAGATGGTGGTCTCCGCGACCGGGCCGCTGTCCGATCCGAAGATCCCCGGGATACCGGGGCTCGACCGTTTCCCCGGCAAGGTCTTCCACTCGGCCCGCTGGGATCACGGCTGCGACCTGCGCGGAAAGCGGGTCGCCGTGATCGGTACGGGCGCTTCCGCGATCCAGATCGTCCCGGTGATCCAGCCTGAGGCCGCCCGGCTGACGCTCTTCCAGCGGACGCCGCCCTGGGTGATGCCGCGCGCCGACCGGGAGATATCCGCAGCCGAGCGCGGGCTGCACCGGGCGCTGCCCTTCACCGGCGCCCTGCGGCGCACACTCCTCTGGGGCATCAGGGAGGCGCAGGTCCAGGCCTTCACGAAATGGCCGAACACGCTCGGCCTCGTCGAGTCCCTCGCCAGGGCCAATATGGCGAAGGCCGTCAAGGACCCGGAGCTGCGGGCCAGGCTGACGCCCTCGTACCGCATCGGCTGCAAGCGGATCCTGATCTCCAGCACGTACTACCCGGCGCTCGCCCGGCCCAATGTCGACGTGGTGGCCTCCGGCCTGGCAGGGGTGCGTGGCTCCACGCTGGTCGCGGCGGACGGTACGGAGGCCGAAGCGGACGTGATCATCTTCGGGACCGGCTTCCATGTGACGGACATGCCGATCGCCGAGCGGGTGGTGGGCGCCGACGGGACCACCCTCGCCGAGGCATGGAAGGACGGCATGGAGTCGCTGCGCGGCGCGACCGCCGCCGGCTTCCCCAACTGGATGACGGTCATCGGCCCGAACACCGGCCTCGGAAACTCCTCGATGATCCTGATGATCGAGGCCCAGCTGAACTATCTGGCCGATTATCTGCGGCGGCTGGACGCACTGGGCACCGCCGGGGGGCGCGCGGCGCTGGTGGCCAGGCCGTCGGCCGTGCGCGCCTGGAACGACCGGGTACAGGAACGCATGAAGCGGACCGTGTGGAACACCGGCGGCTGCACCAGCTGGTACCTGGACGAGAACGGCCGCAACACCACCATCTGGCCGGGGACGACGACCGAGTTCCGCAGGGCCACCCGGCAGGTCGACCTCGCGGAGTACGAGGTGATCCGCCCCGCCGGCCACGCGAAGGGGCGGACGGCCGGGAAGGAGACCGTCCGATGAGCCGCCCGCCGCAGCCGCAGCCGCTGCCCCAGCCGCCGGGGAAGGCGCGTGAGCTGACCGCCGTCTCCGCCGACGGCTCCCGTATCCATATCGAGGTGTACGGCTCCGAGGGTCGTCCCGCGGTCGTCCTCGCGCACGGCTGGACGTGTGCGATCCGTTTCTGGGCGGCGCAGATCGCGGAGCTGGCCACCGCCCACCGGGTGATCGTCTACGACCAGCGGGGGCATGGCCGTACGGCGGCGCCCGGCCGGGACGGCTACACGACCGACGCCCTCGCCGACGACCTGGAGGCGGTGCTCGCCGCCACGCTGGAGCCGGGGGAGAAGGCCGTACTCGCCGGGCACTCGATGGGCGCCATGGCGATCATGGCCGCCGCCCGCAGGCCCGCCCTGCGGGAGCACGCCGCCGCCGCACTGCTGTGCAGCACGGGGAGTTCGCGCCTGGTCCCCGAATCCCTTGTGCTGCCGCTGCGCGCCGGGCGCGTACGGACCTGGCTCACCCGGCTCGTCCTCGGGGCGCGCGCCCCGCTGGGACCGGTCACGTCCCTGTCGAAGCGGATCCTGCGCTACGGGACGATGGGCCCCGGCTCCGCGCCGGAGCGCGTCACGGAGTGCGCCAGGATCGTGCACGCCTGCCCCCGGGGCACCCGGGTGGCCTGGTCGCAGGTCCTCGGCACACTGGATCTCGACGCGGATGTGCGGGAGTTGAGGGTGCCCACCGCTGTCCTGGTGGGCACCGCCGACCGGCTGACCCCGCCCGTGCAGGCACGGACGCTCGCCGCCGCGCTGCCCGACTGCGCCGGACTCACCGAACTCGCCGGAATGGGGCATATGACTCCTGTGGAGGCCCCGGAAGCCGTCACCGCCGGCATCCGCCGACTGGTCGCCACGCATCTGGAAGCGCGGCCCGGAACGACGAGCGGAACGACGACCGGAACGAAGGAGGACGTGGCATGAGTCCGAGGGGTCCGGCGAGGGGTCTGGAGGGGCAGGTCGCCGTCGTCACGGGTGCGGCGCGCGGGGTGGGCGAAGCGCTGGCGCGCAAGCTCTCGGCGCGCGGCGCGAAGGTGGCGCTCGTCGGCCTGGAGCCGGACGAGCTGGAGCGGGTGGCGTCCCGGCTGCACTCCGAGGGCGACCACTGGTACGCGGATGTCACCGACCACGAGGCGATGGCGCGGGTGGCCCAGGAGGTCAAGGAGCGCTTCGGCAGGGTGGACATCGTCGTCGCCAACGCGGGTGTGGCGTCCGGCGGGCCGTTCGTGGACTCCGACCCGGACGCGTGGCGGCGGGTCATCGAGGTCAATCTGATCGGCGGGGCGGTGACCGCGCGGGCGTTTCTGCCGCTGCTGATGGAGAGCCGTGGTTACTTCCTCCAGATCGCCTCGCTGGCCGCGATCACGCCGGCGCCGATGATGACGGCGTACTGCGCGTCCAAGTCCGGTGTCGAGGCCTTCGCGCACAGTCTGCGCGCCGAGGTCGGCTACCGGGGCGTGCGGGTCGGCGTCGGCTATCTGTCCTGGACGGACACCGACATGGTGCGGGGCGCGGACCAGGACGAGGTGATGCGGGAGTTGCGGCAGCGGCTGCCGTGGCCGGCGAACCGCACGTATCCGCTCGGCCCGGCCGTGGACCGGATCGTCGCCGGGATCGAGCGCCGCTCCGCCCAGGTCTACGCGCAGTGGTGGCTGCGCGGGACGCGGTCCGTACGCGGCTGGCTCCCTGCCGTCATCGCCACGGTCGGGCGGCGGGAGATGCGGCGCTTCGCTCCGCGTCTGGCGGGCGTGGGCAAGGGACTTGTGGGTGCGGGCGGGGCTGCTGACGAGCGAGCGCGCACGCAGCGTAACTGATCGAAATGCGCTGAATGTCCGTTCGTGAAAGTCTGATCGCGTTCCCACCCCACACCTATCCAGGAGTGAATTTCCATGGGTATTGCCGACCAGTTCAAGGACAAGGCGCAGCAGCTCGACGACGAGGCGCAGGCGCAGGCGCGGCCCGGCGAGCGTCGGGAGCGGTCAGGGCACGACTCGGCCGACCGCCCCTCGCAGGACCGGAAGCAGGGCCAGCAGCAGGGCAGGCCGCAGGGTGAGCAGCAGGGCCAGCGACAGGGTGAGCAGCAGGGCCAGCGCCAGGGCCAGGGCCAGCGGCAGGACCAGGCGCGGCGGGCCTCCCAGCCCCAGTCCCGGGGCGCACGCGACGAGTTCGACGGCAACGTCGGCGCCTGACCCGATGACTGACGGTCGGACGCGCGTCTGACCTACGTGCGAGAGGCGCATCCGGTGCACCGGATGCGCCTCTTTCGCGCTCGTCCGCCCTGCCGCTCGTCCGCCCTGCGGCCCTGCGGCCCTGCGGCCACGGTGGGCCCGCCGCCCTACCGGGGCGGCAGGCCCGGGCGGCGCAGGTCGGGGACCGCTCCGTATCCCGGCGGTGTGGACGCGGGGTGCGCGGCCAGCAGATCCAGCGCCACCCACACCGCGTCGTCGAGCTGGGCGTGCCGGCCCTCCGCCCAGTCGAGCGGGGTACGCAGCGCCTCGATGTCCGGCTCCACGCCCTGGTTCTCGATGGACCAGCCGTACGCGTCGAACCAGGCCGCGTTCATCGGGACGGTGATCACCGTGCCGTCGCCCAGCCGGTGCCGCCCGGTGATGCCGACGACCCCGCCCCAGGTGCGCTGGCCGACCACCGGGCCCAGATTCAGCAGCCGGAAGGCCGCGGTGATCATGTCGCCGTCGGAGGAGGTCGCCTCGTCGGCGATCGCGACGACCGGGCCGCGCGGCGCGTTGGAGGCGTACGAGACGGGCTGGGCGTCACGCGTCAGGTCCCAGCCGACGATCCGCCGGCTGAGCTTCTCCACGACCAGCTCGCTGATATGACCGCCCGCGTTGCCCCGTACGTCCACGATGAGCGCGGGGCGGGAGACCTCCATGCGCAGGTCCCGGTTGAACTGCGCCCAGCCGGAGCCGCCCATGTCGGGGATGTGCAGATAACCGCACTTGCCGCCGCTGATCTCCCTTACGGCCTCCCGGCGTTTGGCCACCCAGTCCTGGTAACGCAGCGGCCGTTCGTTGATCAGCGGGACGACGGCGACCCGGCGGGACGGGCCGCCGTCGCGCTCGGCGGGGCGGAAGGTCAGCTCGACGGTGGTGCCGCCGGCGGCCGACAGCAGCGGGAAGGGGCCCGTCACCGGGTCGACGGGCCGGCCGTCGACGTGGGTGAGGACCGCGCCCTCACGGATCCCCGTACCGGCCAGCGGGGAGCGGGCCTTGGAGTCGGAGGAGTCGCCGGGCAGGATGCGTTTGATCATCCACGCGCCGTCCCGGCAGACCAGGTTGGCGCCGAGCAGGCCCATCGCGCGCTGGTAGTGCGGCGGGCCCTCGTTGCGGCGGGCCGGGGTGACGTACGCGTGGGAGGTGCCCAGCTCGCCCAGGACCTCACGCAGCAGATCCGCGAACTCGTCCGGGGTGGAGACGCGTTCGACCAGCGGGCGGTACTGGTCGAGGACGGCGGTCCAGTCGATGCCGCACATCCCCGGCTCCCAGAAGTAGGCGCGGATGAGGCGGCCCGCCTCCTCGTACGCCTGGCGCCACTCGGCCTCCGGGTCGACGTCGTGCAGGATGCGCCGCAGGTCCAGGTAGACGGTCGAGTCGCTGTCGCCGGTCTCGGTGGCGGGTACGGCACGCAGTTCGCCGTCGTCCACGACGACCAGCCGGGAGCCGTCGCCGCTCAGCGCGAACCAGTCGAGATGGCCGACGAGTTCGGTCTTGCGGGCCTTCGTGAGGTCGAAGTGTTCGAGTGTGGGGCGGCCGGAGGTGTCCGACGGGTTGGCGAACGTCTCGCCGAGCGCGCCGGAGATCGGCCAGCGCAGCCAGACCAGCCCGCCGCCGCTGACGGCTGACAGCGCCGAGTACTTCGACGCGGTGACCGGGAAGGGGGTGACCCGGTCCGCGAGGCCCTCGACCTCGACGGTGACCGTGCCGTCGCCCGAGTTGCTGACGGCCGGGTCCAGTCCGCCCGCCGCGGGCCGGCCTTCCGGCGACAGCGCGAAGGGGGACGGGGTCGCGGAGGACAGCGGTACGAGATAGGGGCGGCAGCCGAGCGGGAAGGAGAGGTCGCCGGTGTGCACGTCGTACACCGGGTCGAAACCACGCCAGGAGAGGAACGCCAGGTAGCGGCCGTCGCTGGTGAAGACCGGATTCTCGTCCTCGAACCGGCCGTTGGTGACATCGAGGATCGTACGGTCGGGGCTGCCGGCGACGCGGGCCATCTTGATCTGGCGCAGTGAGCGGCCGATGCCGGGGTGGGACCAGGTCAGCCACTGGCCGTCGGGCGAGAAGGCGAGGTCGGTCACCGGACCGTTGATGGACCGGATGACCTCGATCACCCCGGTGGCTCCGGCCGCTCCGGTGGCTCCGGTCGGCTCCGTGGCTTCGGCGGACCCGGTCGCGTCGGTGGGCGCGCTGGCCTCGGCCGGTCCGTCGGCGCTCCCGGATTCCGTCGCGTCTATGAGCAGCAGCCTGCCGTCGTGCGAGGCGATCGCGATCCGCTCGCCGTCCGGGTCCGCCTCCAGTTCCAGCACCCGGCCCAGCCGTCCGGCGGCCAGCCGGCGCGGCGCGCGGTCGCCGCTCGCCCGGGGCAGGTAGGCGATCTCGATCGCGTCCTCGCCCTCCGCGTCGGTGACGTACGCGACCTGCCCGCCGCTGCCGAGCATCGCGGGCAGCCGGACCCGTACGCCCGGGGTGTCGGCGATCGTGCGGGCCGGGCCGTCGCGGTGGGTGAGCCAGTACAGGCTGCCGCGTACCGAGACGGCGCTGGCCCGGCCCGTCGTGTCCACCGAGATCGCGGCGACGTGGCTGGCGGCCGGGACCTGGTAGCCGCGCCGTCCGGCGCGCGGGCCGCCCAGCCGTACGTCCAGCTTGCGCGGCACCGAGTCCGGGGTCAGCGCGTCGACCAGCCAGAGATCGCCCGCGCACTGGTAGACGATCCGGCGCCCGTCGGACGAGGCGTGGCGGGCGTAGAACGCGTCATGGTCGGTGTGGCGGCGCAGATCGGTGCCGTCGGGCAGACAGGAGTAGAGGTTGCCGACGCCCTCGTGGTCGGAGAGGAACGCGATGCGTCCGCCGACGAACATCGGGCAGGCGAGATGGCCGCCGAGGTCCGCGAGCAGGCGACGGCCGTGCAGCCAGAGGCGGCCCGTCGCGCCGCCCCGGTAGCGCTTCCAGGCGGCGGGCTCGTGCGGTGGCGTGCCGGTGAGCAGGAGCGTACGGCGCTCGCCGTCGATGTCCGCGACGGCGATGTCGGTCACCGGGCCCCACGGCAGCTTTCCGCCGGGGGAGCCGTCGGTGGGGACGGAGTAGGCCCAGGAGTAGTACGAGAAGGGCTGGCCGTGCGAGGAGACGGCGAGGATCTGGGCGTCGGGCGTCCAGCCGCAGACGCGGGCGTCGGTGGACCCCCAGTAGCCGAGCCGCCGCGCCGGGCCGCCGTCCACCGGGGCGAGATGGATCTCCGGATCGAGGCTGCGCCAGGTCGTGTAGGCGATGTGGCGGCCGTCGGGCGAGAAGCGGGGGTGGCCGATCCTGGTGCGGTCGGCGGTCACCCGCCAGGCGCGCGAGGGCCGCTGCCCGGCCGGCACGAGGGGTGCGACCCAGAGGTCGTCCTCGGCGGCGAAGCACAGCATGTCGTCGTGCAGGTGCGGGAAGCGGAGATACGCGACGTCATCACTCACCCCCCAATGCTTTCCGCGCGAAGGGGGTGCGGCAACTTGTGGCCCGCCACTTATCTGAGGCGAACACCTGTGGCAGAGGACACAAGCGAAACGGGTTCGTTTCGTTCAGGGCAGGGTTATCTTCGTACTGTACGAAACCGTTTCGTTCGCAGGGTGCGGACAGCAGACCGTCAGGAGGTCGACCATGGCACGCACCAGGCTCACCGCCGAGCGCGAGGCCGAGCTGTACGCGGCCGTCCTCGATCTGCTGCGCGAGGTCGGCTACGACGGTCTGACCATGGACGCCGTCGCCGCCCGTACCCACTCCAGCAAGGCCACCCTCTACCGCCAGTGGGGGAGCAAGCCCGAGCTGGTCGCCCGAGCGCTGCGGAACAACAAACCGGTCTCCCCCGGGCAGATCGACACCGGTTCGCTGCGCGGCGACTTCCATGCGATGGCCGCGCGCAACGACTACTGCCAGATGGAGAAGGACTCCGCGCTGATGCGGGGCCTGTTCCATACCGTCCATGAGAACCCCGACCTCCGCCAGGCACTGCGTGAGCTGCTGATCGAGCCCGAGATGGAGGGGCTCGGTGAACTGCTGCGACGCGCCGTGGACCGGGGCGAGATCGCCGCGGACAACCCCGCGCTGTACTACGTCACCCACATGCTGGTCGGCGCCATCGTCGCCCGGCAGCTGATCGAGGACCGTCCGGTCGACCAGGACTTCCTCGTCTCCTATCTCGACGCCGTGGTCCTCCCCGCCCTCGGCGTCTGACGGTCCCTCCCCAGGACCCGCAGGACCCACGGGACCGGCTTCGCCGCTGATCCCCGCGACACACCCGCACGCCCCATCCCCTTACCTGACGCGCGCCGCTCTCGTCGTCGGGCCGGCTCCCCATGCCCTGATCCCTCCATAGACCGGGAGTACGCCCTCGTGGCCACGTTCCTCTACAAGCTCGGGCGGCTCGCCTTCCGGCGCCGCCGCTATGTCCTCCTGGTGTGGGTGGCGCTGCTGGCACTCGCCGGCTTCGGCGCCGCCACCGCGCCCGCCGCCACCTCCAGCTCCTTCTCGATCCCGGGGACGGAGGCCCAGAAGGCCTTCGACCTGCTCGCCCAGCGCTTCCCCGACGCGCGCGCCGACGGAGCGACCGCCCGCGTCGTCTTCAAGGCACCCGCCGGCGAGAAGATGACCGACGCCGGACACAAGGCGGAGGTGCGCGAGATCGCGGACCAGCTGGCGTCCGGCTCCGACCAGGTCTCCTCGGTGACCGACCCGTACACCCAGAACGCCGTCTCCAAGGACGGCTCCACGGTGTACGTCCAGGTCTCGTACAAGGCCGGCTCGATGGAGCTGACCGACGAGACCCGCACGGCGCTGGAAGAGACCGGCGCCGACGCGCGGGAGCAGGGACTGGCGGTGGAGATCGGCGGTGACGCGCTCCAGGCCGTCCCCGAGACCGGGTCCACCGAGATCATCGGTGTGGCCATCGCCGCCGTGGTGCTCGTCATCACCTTCGGATCGCTGATCGCCGCCGGGCTGCCGCTGATCACCGCGCTCATCGGGGTGGGCGTGGGGGTCTCCTCGATCACCGCGCTCGCGAGCGCCCTCGACCTGGGCTCCTCGACGTCCACCCTCGCGATGATGATCGGGCTCGCGGTCGGCATCGACTACGCGCTGTTCATCGTCTCCCGCTACCGCGCCGAACTGGCCGAGGGCCGAGGACGCGAGGAAGCCGCGGGTCGCGCCGTCGGCACGGCCGGATCCGCCGTGGTCTTCGCCGGTCTGACCGTGGTCATCGCGCTCGTCGGCCTCGCGGTCGTCAACATCCCGATGCTGAGCAAGATGGGCTTCGCCGCCGCCGGCACGGTCGTGGTCGCCGTCCTCATCGCCCTCACCCTCATCCCGGCGATGCTGGGCTTCGCGGGCAAGCGGGTGCACGGGCGCAAGGACCGTACGGCGCTGGAGAACAAGCTGGAGCACCGGTCCACCGGGGGCGGGGCAGCCGGGGAGAAGCCCAATCTGGGCACCCGCTGGGCGCGCTTCGTCCTGCGCCGTCCGGTCGCCGTCCTGGTCGCCGGGGTCGTCGGTCTCGGGGTCATCGCGATCCCGGCCACCTCGCTGGAGCTGGGCCTGCCGGACGCCGGCTCGCAGCCGGTCGACACCACCCAGCGCAAGGCGTACGACCTGCTCTCCGACGGTTTCGGCCCCGGGTTCAACGGGCCGCTGATGCTCGTCGTCGACGGCAAGGCCAACGACAACACCAAGGTGGCGGCCGGCCGGATCGCCGACACCGTCAAGAAGATGGACGGCGTCGCCGTCGTCACCCCCGCCAACTTCGACAAGGCCGGCGACACCGCGACCATCACGGTGATCCCCAAGGACCGCCCCTCCTCGGTCAAGACCGAGAACCTGGTCCACTCCATCCGGGAGGCGGGCGGCGACCTCAAGGCGGACAGCGGGGCCGAGGTGCTCGTCACCGGCGCCACGGCGATGAACATCGACTTCTCGCAGAAGATGAACGACGCGCTGCTGCCCTACCTCGCGCTCGTCGTCGGCCTGGCGTTCCTGCTGCTGATGGTGGTCTTCCGGTCCGTGCTGGTGCCGCTGAAGGCGGCGCTCGGCTTCCTGCTCTCGGTGGTCGCGGCCCTGGGCGCCGTCGTCGCGGTCTTCCAGTGGGGCTGGCTCGGCGGTCTCCTGGGGGTCGAGCAGACCGGCCCGGTGATGTCGATGATGCCGATCTTCATGGTGGGCGTGGTCTTCGGTCTCGCCATGGACTACGAGGTCTTCCTCGTCACCCGGATGCGGGAGGCGTACGTCCACGGGGAGCGGCCCGGCGGCGCGATCGTCACCGGTTTCCGGCACGGCGCGCGGGTCGTCTCGGCCGCAGCGGTGATCATGATCGCCGTCTTCGCGGGCTTCATCGGCTCCGGCGAGGCGATGATCAAGATGATCGGCTTCGGGCTCGCCATCGCCGTCTTCTTCGACGCGTTCGTGGTCCGGATGGCCATCGTGCCGGCCGTGCTCGCGCTGCTCGGCAACAAGGCCTGGTGGCTGCCGCGCTGGCTGGACCGCGTTCTGCCGAATGTGGACGTGGAGGGCGAGGCGCTGCGCAAGCGGCTCGCGGCGGCGGACCCGGAGCAGGGTCCCGGCGGTCCTGACGGTGGCGCGGGTCCGGAGCGCGAGCTGGTCCGCGCCTGACGCCCGCACCTCTCTGCCCCGGGACCGCTGCGTGAGCGGCGCGCGGTCCCGGTACGCGCCGGTCACCGTGGGGACGGGAGCCGGGGCGGTGCACGCGGCCCGGTCGTACGCCCTGAAGAGGGTGCGCGACCGGGCCGCTGTACGTAAGCCGCCGTACGCCGTTGTGCGTGAGCGCTGTAGCGCACTCGCGGGGAGTTCGCCGTACGTCAGGTCCGGTGCAGCAGCTTGCTCAGTTCGTTCTCGACCTCGATGTCGTGGCGCTCCTCGCCGATCGGGACCATCGCGTACGAACTCTTCAGGAAGCGGCGCAGGGGCGCCGAGTCGAACTGGACCATGGCCACCCCCTCCGGCGAGTGGAACTCCAGCACGGTCTGGGCCCGGCCGCAGGGCCATACCTGTACGTCGCCGTAGCCGGAGGGCAGCCGCAGGCCCGACTCGAGGAGGTCCCGGGCGAAGGCCCAGACGACCTCGTCGTTGTCGAGCGAGACCTCGGGCGGGAAGACGATGCGCATGGCCAGCGGATCAGCGCCGTCGTAGCGGAGGGTGACCGCGACGGTTTTGGGGTGAGGTGCGTCCGTGATGAGACGGGCCTTGGCGGGCTGCTCGACGACGGGGGGCATCGCTGGCTCCTCTGCGGCTGGGGCGGAACGGGGAGCACGCTTCCTTGAGCTCGGGACCTACCTCGAACCTCTGCGAACTACTCGAACTATCGGATATTTGGGATTTCATTTTACAAAGCACGTCAATTGAGACACAGCTTCACCTCCGGCACACCTCCAGCACGTCTGCGGAACATCGTCCGGGCGACTCGCATACAACCTGCTCTTGCAAGCTGTTCGCAAGAGGGCCCTATCATCAGACGACCCGACCGACCCCGCACTTCCCGCAGAAAGCGGAGCCCGCCATGCATGTCCCCGACGGATTCATCGATGTCCCCGTCTCGGTAGCCACCGGAGTCGTCGCGGCGGGAGCCGTGGCGGTCAGCCTGCGCGGCGCCCGCCGCGAGCTCGACGAGCGCACCGCGCCGCTCGCCGGGCTCGTCGCCGCGTTCATCTTCGCCGTGCAGATGCTCAACTTCCCGGTCGCGGCCGGGACGAGCGGACACCTGCTCGGCGGCGCCCTCGCCGCGATCCTGGTCGGCCCTTATACCGGAGTCCTCTGTATCGCCGTCGTCCTGCTGATGCAGGGCATCCTCTTCGCGGACGGCGGACTCACCGCGCTCGGGGTGAACATCACGGTCATGGGCGTGGTGACCACCGTCGTCTCCTACCTGCTCTTCCGCGGGCTGGTCAGGATCCTGCCCCGGACGCGCCGCTCCGTGACCGTCTCCACCTTCGTGGCCGCGCTGGTCTCCGTACCGGCCGCCGCCGCCGCGTTCACACTGATCTACGCGATCGGCGGGACCACGGACATCCCGATCGGCCGGGTGCTGACCGCGATGGTCGGTGTCCATGTGCTCATCGGGATCGGCGAGGCCGCGATCACCGCGCTGACCGTCGGCGCCGTCATCGCCGTCCGGCCCGACCTCGTGTACGGCGCCCGGGGACTGTCCAGGCCGCTGAAGCTCCGCGTCGGCGGTGAGCTGGTGGACGCGAGGCCGGCCGTTTCCGCCGGGCCCTCCGGTGCGCCCGGAACGTCCGGCGGCCGGGGAGCGGCCGGCGTTTCCGGTTCGCCGGCCGCCCCGGTGGCCGCCCGCTCCACCCGTACGATCTGGGCGACGGGCCTGGTCACCGCCCTCGTCGTGGCCGGCTTCCTCTCCTTCTACGCCTCTGCCAGCCCCGACGGCCTGGAGAAGGTCGCCGCGGACCAGGGCATCGACGAGAAGGCCCAGCCGCACCACTCCGCCGACTCCCCGCTCGCCGACTACGCCATCACCGAGATCTCCGACGCGCGGATCTCCGGGGGCGTCGCGGGCGTGATCGGGGTGGGCGCCACGGTCGTCGTCGGCAGCGGCGTCTTCTACGCGGTGCGCCGCCGCCGTACGTCCGGCGGTTCGGGTTCGGCCGGTTCGGGCTCCGCCGGCATCGCCGCCGCCGGCCGGAGCGTCTGACATGGGCGCGGGGCATGCCCACAAGCTCTACCGGCACGGGCACTCGGTGGTCCATGACCTGCCGCCGCACTGCAAGCTGGCCGCCGTCTTCTGCTTCGTCATCGTGGTGGTCTCCACCCCGCGCGAGGCGATCTGGGCGTTCGGGCTGTACGCGGCGCTGCTCGCGGCGGTGGCGGGCGTGGCCCGCGTTCCCCCCGGGTTCCTGCTGCGCCGGCTGCTGATCGAGGTCCCGTTCGTCGCCTTCGCGGTCCTCATGCCGTTCGTCGTCCCCGGCGACCAGGTCCAGTTCCTGGGGCTGTCGCTGAGCGTTCCCGGCCTCTGGGGCGCCTGGAACGTCCTCGCCAAGGGCACGCTCGGTGTCGCCGCGTCCGTGATCCTCGCCTCGACGACCGAGCTGCGGTCGCTGCTGCTCGGTCTGCAGCGGCTCAAACTGCCGCCCCTGCTGGTCCAGATCGCGTCGTTCATGATCCGGTACGGCGATGTCATCACCGACGAGATGCGCCGGATGTCGATCGCCCGGCGCTCGCGCGGCTTCGAGGCCCGGGGCGTACGGCACTGGGGCGTGCTGGCGAAGTCCGCGGGCGCCCTCTTCATCCGCTCCTACGAGCGGGGTGAGCGCGTCCATCTGGCGATGGTGAGCCGGGGATACGCGGGCACCATGCCGGTCATCGACGAGGTGACCGCGTCCCGGGCGCAGTGGTCGTACGCCGCCGCGCTCCCGTTGTCGGCGCTCGCCGTCTGTCTGCTTGGCTGGTCCCTATGAGTGTGGAACCCGTAGTCGTCCCCCCGCCCCCGGCCTCCGCCGAGGTCTCCCTCCAGGTCAGTGGCCTCGCCTACGCCTACCCCGACGGGCATCAGGCCCTCTTCGGTGTCGATCTGACCGTCGGGCGCGGTGAGCGGGTCGCCCTGCTGGGGCCGAACGGCGCCGGCAAGACCACGCTCGTGCTGCACCTCAACGGCATCCTCACCGCCGGGGCCGGTTCGGTCGCGGTCGCCGGTCTGCCGGTGGCCAAGCGGAATCTCGCCGAGATCCGCCGCCGCGTCGGCATCGTCTTCCAGGACCCGGACGACCAGCTGTTCATGCCGACCGTGCGGGAGGACGTGGCGTTCGGCCCCGCGGCCTCCGGGCTGCGCGGCCCCGAGCTGGAGGCCCGGGTTGTCGCGGCGCTCGCACAGGTCGGGATGGCGGAGTACGCGGACCGGCCGCCGCACCACCTCTCCTTCGGCCAGCGCCGCCGGGTCGCGGTGGCGACCGTGCTGGCGATGGAACCGGAGATCCTCGTCCTCGACGAGCCCTCGTCCAACCTCGACCCGGCGTCCCGGCGTGAGCTGGCGGACATCCTGCGGTCGCTGGACATCACGGTGCTGATGGTCACCCATGACCTGCCGTACGCCCTCGAACTCTGCCCGCGCTCGGTGATCCTGAGCGACGGTGCCATCGCGGCGGACGGGCCCACCCGGGAACTCCTCGGTGACGAGGAACTGATGGGCGCGCACCGGCTGGAGCTGCCGTTCGGTTTCGACCCGCGTTCCGTGTCGTTCGACCCGCGGCCCGTATCGCCCTGACCCGCGCTCCGTGTCGTGCCGCCCCGCTTCCGTGTCGTCCCGACCCGCTTCCCCGCCGTCCCGACCCGCGTACGGTGGCGCCGGGGCACGTTGCACCATAGAGGGGTCGCGCCGCCGGGGCGTGGCGGACGACGGGCGGGAGTGCGGGCGTGGACGTCCAGGGCACGGTGGCGGCGGGCTTCGAGCCGGTCAGGGACGCTTTCGTACGGAATTTCGAACAGCGTGGTGAACGCGGCGCGGCCGTCACGGTCTACCGGGACGGCCGCAAGGTCGTCGACCTGTGGGCCGGGACGCGCGATGTGGACGGCCCCGAGCCGTGGGCCGTGGACACCGCGCAGGTCGTGCGCTCGGCGACGAAGGGCGTCGCCGCCGCCGTACCGCTGCTGCTGCACCAGCGCGGTCAGATCGATCTGGACGCGCCGGTCGGCACGTACTGGCCGGAGTTCAAGGCCGCCGGCAAGGAACGGGCGCTCGTACGGCACCTGCTCTCGCACCGCGCCGGGGTGCCCGTACTCGACCGGCCGCTCACCCCGGCCGAGGCCATCGACGGCGAGTCCGGGGCGCGCGCGCTGGCGGCGCAGCGGCCCGTCTGGGAGCCGGGCACCGACCACGGCTACCACGCGCACACCTACGGCTGGCTGATAGCCGAGCTGATCAGGCGGGTCACCGGCCGCAGCGTCGGCCGGTGGATCGCCGAGGAGATCGCCCGCCCGCTCGGCCTGGACTTCTGGGTCGGACTGCCGGCGGAGGAGGCGCACCGGGTGGGGCGCATAGGCCCGGTGGAGGAGCCGTCCGCCGTCGGGGGCGTCCTCAGACTGCGGCCGAAGCGCTCGGTCTCGGAGGCCTACCAGGACCCGGAGTCGCTCACCCGGCGCGCGTTCGGGGTGATCGATCCGCTGCCGGACGAGAACGACCCGGCCTACCGCGCCGCCGGACTCCCCGCCTCCGGGGGCATCTCGACCGCCCGCGCGCTGGCCCGCTGCTACGCCGCGATGATCGGCCCGGTGGACGGCCAGCGGCTGTTCGCCCCGGCCACGCTCACCCTGGCCCGTACCGAGGAATCCGCAGGACCGGACCGGGTCCTCGTCGTCAACACCCGCTTCGGCCTGGGCTTCATGCTGCACGGCCCGGCGGCCCCGCTGCTCGGCCCCGGCTCCTTCGGACACCCGGGGCGCGGCGGCTCGCTGGGCTTCGCCGACCCCGAGTCGGGGATCGCGTTCGGCTATGTGACGAACGGAATGCGCAAGGGCGTCACGGCGGATCCGCGCGCACAGGCTCTGGTGCGGGCCGTGCGGTCGGCGACATCATCGCCGGATGAAGCGATATGACGGCTACGGCGTACTGATCACCGGCGCGGGGCGCGGCATCGGCGAGGCCACCGCGCGCCGGCTCGCGGACGAAGGGGCCCGCGTCCTGATCACCGACCTCGATGAGCAGCGGGCCGCGACGGCCGCCGGATCCATCCCGGGCGCGGTGGCTCTCGGCTGCGATGTGGCCGACCGCTCCTCGGTCGAGGCGGCGGTGGCGTACGCCGTCGAACGCTTCGGCTCGCTCGACGTCCTGGTCAACAACGCCTACGCGTGCTCGCCGGATGCCGCGCTGTTCGAGGACGAGCCGGACGAGGCGTGGGCGCGTGATCTCGACATCACGCTGACCGGCGCCTTCCGCTGCGCCCGCGCCGCCCTGCCGCACCTGGTGGCGTCGGGCCGGGGCTCGATCGTCATGATCGGCTCGGTCAACGGTGAGCAGGACTTCGGCAACCACGCCTACAGCGCGGCCAAGGCGGGCCTGGCGAGCCTGACCCGTACGCTCGCGGGCCACGCGGCGCCACGCGGCGTCCGCGTCAACCTCGTCGCGCCGGGGACCATCCACACGGACGCCTGGGCGGGCCGCGAACCCGCACTGGCCCGCGCGGCGGCCCACTACCCGATGGGCAGGGTCGGCGCCCCGGCGGACATCGCGGCGGCGGTCGCCTTTCTGGCGTCGGCGGACGCGTCCTGGATCACGGGCGCGACGCTGCCCGTGGACGGCGGGCTCCTGACGAGCAACGCGGGGCTGCGGCGGGCGATCGGGGGCGAGAGCTGACCGCCGCGCGGGCGCGGGTGTCCGTGCGGGTCCCGGGTCGGCGGCGCCGGGAGACGGAGGCGGGCCCGACCCGGCCGCCCGGCGGGTCAGACGGCCTTGCGGAAGACCTCGGCCGTCGCCGTGTTCGCCACGACGACCACGGCCAGGACCGCCGCTGCCGCCGGGTGGCCTATGGACCACAGCGCGCAGGCGGCACCGAGCAGGACCAGCGCCTTGACCGCCAGCACGCCGGGCAGCGGCGGGCGGTATTTCGCCCGGGGAGCCGCGCACAGGCCCCAGAGGACAGCCGCGAGCAGAGGGGTTCCGACGGCGAGGAGGGCGGAGACGGCCGCGTTGCCTCCCACCGTCGTGCCCCACCAGGCCAGCACGCCGAGGGCGACCAACTCCAGCACGAACGCCAGTACTTCGTTGGCCACGTACCACGGCCGGTCGTCGAGCGGCATCTTCGTTCTCCTCAACTCGCGTACAGCATCAGGCTGATGCCCACCACCATCAGGCCCGCCGCCGCGATTCTCGGGCCGCCGAAGCGCTCCTTGAAGACCACCGTGCCGATCGCCGCGCCGACGATGATCGACGATTCGCGGAGTGCGGCGACGGGGGCCAGAGGTGCGCGGGTCTGGGCCCACAGGACCAGGCCGTACGCCAGCATAGAGAGGACCGCGCCGAGGAGGCCGAGGGGGGCGTGCGGGCGTAGCTGGGCGAGGAGTTGGCCGCGCCGTGCGTACACGGCGTACGCCGGGACCAGGACACCTTCCATGATCATCAGCCAGGCGATGTAGCCGATCGGCGAGCCCGACGCGCGGACGCCGACGCCGTCCACGACGGTGTACGCGGCGATCGACAGACCCGTCGCGAGCGCGGCCACCAGGGCCGGCCACTGAGGCTTGTTCTTCGCGCCCTTCATGCCCCACAACGCCACGCCGACCAGCCCCGCGGAGGCGACCGCGACGCCCGCGCCCTGCCAGGCGTCCAGCGACTCACCGACGAAGACGGCGGCCAGCACGGTGACCACCAGCGGTGCCGTGCCGCGCGCGATCGGATACATCTGGCCGAAGTCGCCGAGGCTGAACGAGCGCATCAGCAGGGCCTGGTAGCCGACATGCAGCAGCGCGGAGGCCACCAGGTACGGCCAGGCCGCCGCGTGCGGCAACGGGACGAAGAAGGCGGCGACCGCGCTGATCGCCGTCGCGCCACCGGCGATCAGGGTGAAGGCGACCAGCTGATCCCTGATGGTGTGGGCGATGGCGTTCCACGTGGCGTGGGTGAGGGCGGCGAGGAGCACCGCGACGGCGACGAGGGAGGTCATGCCGCGCGCTCGGACGGGAACTCGACGGAAGAGGGTGGGACGCGAAGGCCGGTATCGCTCATGGTTCGCACGTTAGTGCCATTTCGGGCGCGCTCTGTCCCGTCGCGACACCCGGCACGCGCACGAGGGCCCTCCGCCAGGACCCGCCGTCATCCGGCGGCCAGGACCGCCGCCACCACCGGGCCCGCCGCGTCGCCGCCGTGCCCGCCGGACTCGACGACCGCCGCCGCGGCCAAGTCGTCCTGGAAACCGGTGAACCAGCTGTTGGACGCGGACTGGTTGTCGACCTCGGCCGAGCCGGTCTTCGCGCCCTTGTCGCCGCCCAGCCCCGACATCGCCTTCGTGGCCGTGCCGTACGGACTCGTCGCTGTGAGCCGCATCATGTCCCGCAGCTGTTGGGCCACGGAACCCGGCAGCGGGCGTTCGGCCCGCGCGAGCTCCCGGCCGTCCAGCGACCGCGGCACGATGACGGGCTGTTTGAAGCCGCCGTCCTTGGCGGTGGCCGTGATGGACGCCATGTTCAGGACGTTCATCTGGATCGTGCCCTGCCCGATGTACTGGGCCGCCGCCTCGCCACCGCCGGCCGGGGGGACGCTGCCGTCGAAGGACGTGACGCCGGTACGCCAGTCGAGGCCGATGCCGAAGACCTGCCGGGCCTCGGCGGCCAGCGCCCCGTCGTCCTTGGTCTCGTCGATGAGGTGGATGAAGGCGGTGTTGCAGGAGCGGGCGAAACTCTCCGCGAACGTGCTGTTCCGCAGGGAGAAACCGTTCAGGTTGTGGAAGGTACGGCCCTGATACAGCACGTCCGGGGAGCAGTCGGCCGGCCGGCCGGGGGCGGTGAGGCCCTTCTCCATCAGCATCGCCGCCGTCACGATCTTCATCGTGGAGCCGGGTGCCTGCTGCCCGAGCATCGCCGCGTTCCAGCCGTCCGCGCGGTTGTTGGCGACGGCGATGATCTCACCCGTGCTCGGTCTGACCGCGGCGACCGACGCCTCGCTGAACTTCTTCACGGCCTGCTCGGCGGCCGCCTGCACGCGCGCGTCCAGCGTGGTCCGCAGCGTGCCCGTCCTGCCCTCGGCCAGGGTGAGCAGTGTGTGCGCCGGCACCGTGTCGTCGTCGCTCTCCAGGGCCAGTTCGATGCCGGCCGAGCCTCCGGCGGCGGAGCCGTACCGCTTGCGCAGCTCGTCCAGGACGGGCCCGAGCGACGGGTACTTCTCCTTCGTCAGCTCCGTGCCGTTACGGTCGACCGCCTGGATCGGCGGGGCCGACGCCTCGCTCGTGACCAGGCGGGTGCTCGCGGTCAGGTCGGGGTGGATCACTGTCGGCGCCCAGTCGACCAGCGGGCGCCCGGTGGTCTCTCCGCGCAGCACCGTCAGCTCCGAGCTGTACGCCCAGACCTTGCTCCGGCCCTCGAACTCCACCGTGGCCCTGACGGTGAACGGCACCTTCGCGCCCACCGCCCGGCCCGGTGTGATCACCGCGTCGGCCACATGGGCCGCGTCGCGGTAGCCGCCGATGACCGGCTCGGCGGCGGCCGCGTTGTTGGTCAGCTGAGCGACCACGGCCGCGTCGGTCCCGTCCGCCCACGCCGTGAGGAATTTCTTCGCCGCCTGGTCGACCTCGTCGGCGGTCAGCGGCCCGGTCCTGACCTCGGGCTCCGTGGCGGCCGTCGTCGTGCTGTCGGTGAACCCGCCCGTGAGCCCGCTGTAGACGTTGTAGGCCCCGTAGCTCGCACCCCCGGCGAACACGAGGAACACCCCGCCGATCACGCCGACCTTCACTCCGCTGCGCACGTGCGGTCCCCTCCCCAGGAGCCTCCTTGAACATGTTCAAGGAATTCTGGGCAGCACTCTACGGGACGGGTGTGACACGGTGGGCGACCGTTCGGGTGACCGTTACCGGACTGCGACGATGGCTCTCGGAGGCTCCCGGCAGCGGCCCTGCCGCACCGGGTGCGGCCGCCCCGTCACACCCAGGTGTCGAACCACATCCGGTTGCGCCAGGAGTCCACCGGGATCGCCGTGCCCGTGTACAGCGGCCAGAAGTAGATGAAGTTCCAGATGATCAGCAGGACCAGCACCCCCGCGCCGACCGCGCCGATCGTCCGGCGTCGTTCGTCGGAGCCGGCCGGGCCCACGATCGCACCGATCATCATCGTCACCGCGAGACAGAGGAACGGCACGAAGACGACGGCGTAGAAGAGGAAGATCGTGCGTTCCTGGTAGAGGAACCAGGGCGCCCAGCCCGCCGCGACCCCGCAGGCGATCGCGCCCGCCCGCCAGTCGCGGCGGAAGAACCAGCGCCACAGGACGTAGCAGAGCGCGAAACCGGCCGCCCACCAGAGCAGCGGGGTGCCGATCGCCAGGATCTCGCGGGCGCACTTGCCGGCCGTGTCGGCGGGGCAGCCGTCCTGACCGGCCGCCGGGGACTCGTAGAAGTACGAGACGGGGCGGCCGAGGACGATCCAGCTCCAGGGGTTCGACTGGTAGGTGTGGCCCGAGGTCAGGTTGACGTGGAACTGGTAGACCTCGTACTCGTAGTGCCACAGGCTACGCAGCCAGTCGGGAAGCCAGGTCCAGTCACCTCCCTTGCCGGTGGTGGCCGCCCAGTCCCGGAAATAGCCCTTCGTCGTGTAGATCCACCCGGTCCACGAGGCGATGTACGTGGCGATCGCGACCGGCACCGTCGACAGGAAGGCCGGGACGAGGTCCCTTCGCAGCACCGCCGCGTACGGCCGTACCGCGCCCGCCGTCCGGCGCGCGCCGACGTCCCACAGGACCGCCATGAGCGCGAAGGCGGCCAGGATGTAGAGGCCGTTCCACTTCGTACCGAAGGCCAGGCCCAGCATCACCCCGGCCGCGAGGCGCCACGGCCGGAGGCCGAGCCCGAGGGTCTCGGCGACCGCCGCGTCCGGGCGCAGCACCCCGTCCTCGTCCTCCGGGAGCGCGGCGGCCAGCCGCCGCCGGGCCCAGTCGCGGTCGATCAGCAGACAGCCGAAAGCGCCGAGCACGAAGAACATCAGGACGAGGTCGAGAAGTGCCGTACGACTCATCACGAAGTGCAGGCCGTCGACCGCGAGCAGCGCGCCCGCCAGACATCCCAGGAACGTCGAGCGGAACAGCCGCCGCCCGATCCGGCACAGCATCAGGACCGACAGCGTCCCGAGCAGCGCCACCATGAAGCGCCAGCCGAACGGCGTGAACCCGAAGAGCTGCTCGCCCAGGCCGATGACCCACTTGCCGACCGGCGGGTGCACCACATAGCCCGGCTCGGCCGGGATGGTGATGTGGGAGGGGTCGGCGAGGATCTGTTTGTCGATGTCTTTCGGCCAGCTGGCCTCGTACCCGTGGTTGATGAGCGCCCAGGCGTCCTTGGCGTAGTACGTCTCGTCGAATATCACCGCCTTGGGGCTGCCCAGGTGCCAGAAGCGCAGCACGCCCGCGACCAGGGTCACGAGCAGCGGCCCGCCCCAGGCCGACCAGCGGACCACCCGGTCGGCGACGGCGGGCGGCACCGCGAGCACCGCCCACAGCCGGTCGGAGGGCCGGTTGTACGGCGGCACCAGCCGCTCACGCAGCCCGGTCACCGGCCGCGGCGCATGGCCGAATCGGCGCATCCGCTGAGGCCATGTGGGCGGCTCGTCGCCGGCGTCGTGCCCCTGCAGGGCTTCTGGCGCAGTACTGGTCACCGCGCCATCGTAGGGAACGCCGCTGTGTGGGGGATCCCCGCCGTTGTGCGGGGTGGGCTCCGCGCCCTGCGAGGATGGCGGGGTGAACGGAACGCTGGTACTCGCAGGGACACCCATCGGTGACGTGACGGACGCGCCGCCCCGGCTCGCCGCCGAGCTGGAGACGGCCGACGTGGTCGCCGCGGAGGACACCCGGCGGTTGCGCCGGCTGACCCAGGCGCTGGGGGTGCAGACCCGGGGCCGGGTCGTGTCGTACTTCGAGGGCAACGAGTCCGCGAGAACCCCTGAACTGGTCGAGGCGCTGGCCGGCGGGGCGCGGGTGCTGCTGGTCACGGACGCGGGTATGCCGTCGGTCTCCGACCCCGGCTACCGGCTGGTGGCCGCCGCCGTCGAGCGGGACATCAAGGTCACGGCCGTCCCCGGTCCGTCCGCCGTGCTGACCGCGCTGGCGCTGTCCGGGCTGCCCGTCGACCGCTTCTGCTTCGAGGGCTTCCTGCCGCGCAAGGCGGGCGAGCGGCTCGGCCGGCTCCGGGAGGTCGCGGGCGAGCGGCGCACCCTGGTCTACTTCGAGGCGCCGCACCGGCTCGACGACACCCTCGCCGCGATGGCCGAGGTCTTCGGCGCCGACCGCCGGGCCGCTGTCTGCCGCGAGCTGACCAAGACGTACGAGGAAGTGAAGCGCGGCGGCCTCGGGGAGCTGGCGGCCTGGGCGGCCGAGGGCGTACGGGGTGAGATCACCGTCGTCGTCGAGGGAGCTCCGGAGTCGGGCCCGGGTGAACTGGACCCCGCCGAGCTGGTGCGGCGGGTGCTGGTGAGGGAGGAGGCGGGGGAGCGGCGCAAGGAGGCGATCGCCGCCGTCGCCGCCGACGCCGGGGTGCCCAAGCGTGATGTGTTCGATGCCGTCGTAGCGGCAAAAAACGCGGCGCGCACCGGCCCCCAGGACAGTAAAGGACTATCGTGAAAAGCAAAGCGCAGACCGCGTGCCGTAGCTTTTGGGCATGAGTAGGCCAAGTCCATTCCATTAATCGACAGGCGCTGATGCGCTCCCGCCTTTCAAGGCGTCCACTGGACCAGTGGAGAGGAGCTGGCATGAGTGAGATCACGGGCACCGCCGTAGCCCACGAGGCATATGCCTTTTGTTGCATGCGCTGCGGGCACGGCTGGGAGCAGTCCTACGACATAGAGCACCACGTCGATGGCTCGGGCCAGAATTTCGTTGTTTACAAGGCTGACGGGCAGCGCGTTCCTTCGCCGCTGTCCAGCCCGTCCTGCGAGAACTGCGGCGGGCATGTCGTACGCATCATGAGGTCCGGACAGGTGTCGTCCGTCCGGGCGCTGGCGGATCCCTTCGGCTCCGCCCAGGGGGTCACCGGCAAGGGGAAGCAGATCGGCACGGCCGGGGAGACGGACCCCGTGCAGCCGGCGGGAGGCATATCCGACGGCACCGCCCCGGCGGCCGTGGCGGGCCGCCACCACTGGCACCTCTCGGATCTCCTGCACCCCTTCCAGCACCGCAGGTGAGGTGAGCGGGAGCTCACGCGCGGAACTCATGGACGCGATCCTCGTAGGATCGCGTCCATGAGTTCGAAGCAAGCGCCGCCGCCCCTGCCCGAGCCGCTCCGGGTGCCGGTCGCGGATTCGCACACCCACCTGGACATGCAGGACGGCACGGTCGTGGAAGGCCTCGAAAAAGCCGCCTCGGTGGGCGTCACCACCGTCATCCAGGTGGGCTGCGACCTCAAGGGTTCCCGCTGGGCCGCCGAGACGGCCGCCGCCCACGACCGTGTCCACGCGGCGGTCGCCCTCCACCCCAACGAGGCGCCGCGCATCGTGCACGGGGACCCGGACGGCTGGTCGAAGCAGGGCGAGCGGGCGGGCGGCGCGACGGCGCTGGACGACGCGCTGGCCGAAATCGACCGGCTCGCCGCCCTGCCGCAGGTGCTCGCCGTCGGCGAGACGGGCCTCGATCACTTCCGGACGGGGCCCGAGGGCATGGCCGCGCAGGAGCGCTCGTTCCGCGCGCATATCGAGATCGCCAAGCGGCACGGCAAGACGCTCGTGATCCACGATCGCGAAGCGCACGCCGATGTACTGCGTATTCTGGCCGACGAGGGCGCACCCGAACAAACAGTGTTCCACTGTTATTCCGGTGATGCGGAAATGGCCGGAATTTGTGCCGCCGCAGGCTACTACATGTCCTTTGCGGGAAATGTCACTTTCAAAAACGCTCAGCCGTTGCGCGACGCGCTCACAATAGCGCCGCTGGAGCTCATTCTCGTCGAGACGGATGCGCCCTTTCTCACGCCGGCGCCCTACCGTGGACGGCCTAATGCGCCGTATCTGATTCCGGTCACGCTGCGCGCCATGGCGGATGTGCGGGGGATCGGTGAGGATGCCATGGCCGAGGCCATTTCGCGCAACACGGCGCATGCGTTCGGTTACTGACGCATGACGGCGCGGGTCCGTCCCGGGGAGGTCGCCGCGTCGGGCGGGCACGGCGGGCTCCACCGGTTCGGCACCCGCACCCCGCCCGCCCCCGGCGGGGGCCTGCGGCCCCACCACGGCCGTAGGCTTTACGGGTGAGCACCACTGAGCCCGACGCCCTCTTGGGCCCCGCAGACATCCGCGAGCTGGCCGCAGCGCTGGGCGTACGCCCCACCAAGCAGCGCGGGCAGAACTTCGTCATCGACGCCAACACCGTCCGCAGGATCGTCCGCACCGCCGAGGTGCGCCCGGACGACGTCGTCGTGGAGGTCGGCCCCGGGCTCGGCTCGCTGACGCTGGCCCTGCTGGAGGCCGCGGACCGCGTCACGGCCGTGGAGATCGACGACGTACTGGCCGGCGCGCTGCCCGCCACGATCGAGGCCCGGATGCCCTCCCGCGCCGAACGCTTCTCGCTGGTGCACTCCGACGCCATGCGGGTACGCGAGCTGCCGGGCCCCGCACCGACCGCGCTCGTCGCGAACCTCCCGTACAACGTGGCCGTGCCGGTCCTGCTGCACATGCTGGAGCGCTTCCCGACCATCGAGCGGACGCTCGTGATGGTCCAGGCGGAGGTCGCCGACCGGCTGGCCGCCAAGCCCGGCAACAAGGTGTACGGCGTGCCGTCCGTGAAGGCCAACTGGTACGCGGACGTGAAGCGGGCCGGTTCCATCGGCCGTACCGTCTTCTGGCCCGCGCCCAATGTGGACTCCGGCCTGGTCTCGCTGGTCCGCAGGGCCCAGCCGGTGAAGACGACGGCCTCCAGGGCCGAGGTCTTCGCCGTCGTCGACGCGGCCTTCGCACAACGCCGCAAGACCCTGCGGGCGGCGCTCGCGGGCTGGGCCGGATCCGCCCCGGCGGCCGAGGCCGCGCTCGTCGCGGCCGGAGTCCCACCACAGGCGCGCGGCGAAGCACTGACCGTCGAGGAATTCGCGCGGATCGCCGAATCGAAGCCGGCGGGCGCACCCGGATCGCAGCTGAGGGGGGACGGCGCGTGAGCGTCACCGTACGGGTACCGGCCAAGGTCAATGTGCGACTCGCGGTCGGCGCCGCACGCCCCGACGGCTTCCACGACCTCGCGAACGTCTTCCTGGCCGTCGGCCTCCACGACGAGATCACGGTGACGCCCGCCGACGAGCTGACCGTCACCTGCTCCGGCCCGGACGCGCACCAGGTCCCGCTGGACACCACCAACCTCGCGGCGCGCGCCGCGATCGCCCTGGCCGGACGGCACGGCATCGACCCGCGCGTCCACATCCACATCGCCAAGGACATCCCCGTCGCGGGCGGCATGGCGGGCGGCAGCGCGGACGGCGCGGGCGCCCTGCTCGCCTGCGACGCGCTCTGGTCGCTGAACTCCTCCCGGGACGAACTCCTCGCCATCTGCGCCGAGCTGGGCAGCGACGTGCCGTTCAGCCTGGTCGGCGGCGCGGCACTGGGCGTCGGACGCGGCGAACAGCTCACCCCCCTCGACACCGGCGGCGACTTCCACTGGGTGTTCGCGATGGCCGACGGAGGGCTGTCGACGCCCGCCGTCTTCCGGGAGTTCGACCGCCTCACCGAGGGCACCGACGTACCGGCCCCGACCGCCGACCCCGCGCTCCTCGAAGCCCTGCGCGCCGGCGACGCCGTCGCCCTCGCGAGCACCCTGGCCAACGACCTCCAGCCGGCGGCCCTCTCGCTGCGCCCCTCCCTGGCCGACACCCTCAGCGCCGGTACCGCCGCCGGCGCCCTGGCCGCCCTGGTCTCCGGCTCCGGCCCGACGACGGCCTTCCTCACCAAGGGCCCGGACGCGGCGGCCGAGGTGGCCGAAGCCCTCCTGGCCTCAGGCACCTGCCGCACGGCCCGCGTCGCCCAGGCCCCGGCCCCCGGCGCGACGGTCGTACGACACGGCGCCGCCTGACGCGCGCCGAGAGCGGCCGCCCTGTTCCCCCGGCCGCCGGGAGAACAGGGCGGTAGGACGGCGGGTCGCGCGCGGCGACTACCCTGGGACGTCGATCGATCCCCCCGTACAGGAGTGAAATGGCCGTCAATCTGGTCAATGTCGAGGCAGTCACCAAGGTGTACGGCACCCGTGCGCTGCTGGATGGTGTCTCTCTCGGCGTCTCCGAGGGGGACCGGATCGGGGTCGTGGGCCGCAACGGCGACGGCAAGACCACCCTCATCCGGATGCTCGCCAAGCTGGAGGAGGCCGACACCGGGCGCGTCACCCACAACGGCGGACTGCGGCTCGGCGTGCTCACCCAGCACGATTCGCTCGACCCCGAAGCCACGATCCGGCACGAGGTCATCGGTGATCTCGCCGACCACGAGTGGGCCGGCAACGCCAAGATCCGGGACGTGCTCACCGGGCTGTTCGGCGGGCTGCACCTGCCCGGATTCCCGCAGGGACTCGACACCGTCATCGCGCCGCTCTCCGGTGGCGAGCGGCGCCGGATCGCGCTCGCCAAGCTGCTCATCGGCGAACCGGACCTGATCGTGCTCGACGAGCCCACCAACCACCTCGACGTCGAGGGCATCGCCTGGCTCGCCGAGCATCTGCGGGCCCGGCGGTCCGCGCTCGTCTGCGTCACGCACGACCGGTGGTTCCTCGACCAGGTCTGCACACGGATGTGGGACGTCCAGCGCGGCGCGGTGCACGAGTACGAGGGCGGCTACTCCGACTACGTCTTCGCCCGCGCCGAGCGTGAGCGCATCGCCGCGACCGAGGAGGTCAAGCGGCAGAACCTGGTCCGCAAGGAGCTGGCCTGGCTGCGGCGCGGCGCCCCCGCCCGTACCTCCAAGCCGCGCTTCCGGGTCGAGGCCGCCAACGAACTCATCGCGGACGTGCCGCCGCCCCGGGACACCTCCGAGCTGATGAAGTTCGCCAATGCCCGCCTCGGCAAGACCGTCTTCGACCTGGAGGACGTGACGGTCCAGGCCGGCCCCAAGGTGCTGCTCACGCACCTCACCTGGCAGCTCGGCCCCGGCGACCGGATCGGCCTGGTCGGCGTGAACGGCGCGGGCAAGACCTCACTGCTGCGCGCGCTCGCGGAGGCCGCCCGCACCCAGGGCGACACCCAGCCCGAAGCCGGAAAGGTCGTCGTCGGCAGGACCGTCAAGCTCGCCTACCTCTCGCAGGAGGTCACCGAACTCAAGCCGACCCTGCGGGTACTGGAAGCGGTCCAGCAGATCCGGGACCGGGTCGACCTCGGCAAGGGCCGGGAGATGACCGCGGGCCAGCTGTGCGAGCAGTTCGGCTTCACCAAGGAGAAGCAGTGGACGCCGGTCGGCGACCTCTCCGGCGGCGAGCGCCGCCGCCTCCAGCTGCTGCGGCTGCTCATGGACGAACCGAACGTCCTCTTCCTCGACGAGCCCACCAACGACCTCGACATCGAGACGCTCAACCAGCTGGAGGACCTGCTCGACGGCTGGCCGGGATCGATGATCGTCATCTCCCACGACCGGTTCTTCATCGAGCGGACCACCGACAAGGTGATGGCGCTCCTCGGCGACCAGGCGCTACGGATGCTGCCGCGCGGGATCGACGAATATCTGGAGCGCCGCCGCAAGGTGGTCGCCTCCGCCGCCCCGGCGCCCGCACCGGTCACCTCTGTGGAGCGCCCCGGCGGTTCGGGATCCGCGTCCGGGGCCGTCTCGGCCAAGGACGGCCGTGCGGCGAAGAAGGAGCTGCAGAAGATCGAGCGGCAGCTCACCAAGATGTCCGACCGCGAGACCACTCTCCATCAGCAGATCTCCGAACACGCCACCGACTTCGGGAAGGTGGCGAAGCTGGACGCCGAGCTGCGGGAACTGGTCGGCGAGCGCGACGAGTTGGAGATGCGCTGGCTGGAGCTGGCGGAAGACGCGTAGGAACGCGCGGAAGACGCGCGGAAGACGCGCGGGAACGCGCGGCAACGGCGGGCGGAACGCCCGGCAAGCGCCTGACGGGCCGGTCCTCCCCTGGGAAGAGGGGCGGGGACCGGCCCGTCCCGCGTTCCCGGCCGGGTGATAAAAAGAACCGCCGCTCGACCAAGGGGGAAAGGCGCTGATGACCCAGCCGCCCGGCCAGCAATCGCCGCCGACGCCGCCGGGCGCCATGCCGCCCGCGCGTCCGGGGCCGTATCACCAGCAGCGCCGCCCGTCCCCTCCGCACACCGGCCGTGAGGCCCGCGCGGGCAGGTCCCGCCGCGTCCTCGCCGCGACCGTCGCCGCGCTGCTGGCTGTCGGCGGCGGTACGTGGCTCCTCCTCGGCGGTGGCGCGGCCGGTGGCGAGGCCGGCGGCGGTCCCGAGGCGGTCTCCACGGGCCGGAGCGAGGACGCCGGGCGCGACCCGGACACCGGGCGTACGGCCGGCGAATCCACGGTGTGGATGGTGAAGAACGACGTGGGCCTGCCCGACGGCGGCGCGGACGCCTTCGGGCCGTGGGTGGTGGGCGACACCGTCGCCCAGGCCATGGACCGGCAGATCGTGGGCTATTCCACCGCTGACGGCAAGAAGAAGTGGACGCTCCCGCTGCCCGCCAGGGCATGCGCCGCGACGGACACCCCCACGGCCGACGGCGAGATCACCATCGGGATCCTCAACGGCCCTGCCGACAAGGGCGAATGCGGCGTACTCCGGTCGGTCGACCTCACGACCGGCACGTTCGGCTGGAAGAAGGAGCTGCCCCACAAGGGGAGCTTCGACATCGGGCCGCGGATCGCCCTCACGCACAGTGGCGGCACCGTCGTGGCGGCCCGCCGGGGCGGCACCGACGCCTACCGGATCAGCGACGGCGCGGACCTCTTCCACACCGACGCGCGCGATGCCGGCGAACCGGCCGCGTGTACCCCGTACGCGTACGCCGGCGGCAGCAGGCTCATCGCGGCGGAGCACTGCCCGGCCCCGGGCCCGGATTCCAGCTCCGGCTCCGGCTCCGGCTCCGGCTCCGAGACCGTGGACCAGCTGGCGGAGCTCGACCCGGTCACCGGCCGGGCCAGGTGGACCTACCGGCTCACCAAGGACCGGGAGATCGACAAGGTCTACTCGGTCGACCCGCTGATCGTCTCCGTGACGAACCGTCAGAAGAACAGCTGGACGGTGGTCGCGATCGACGCGGACGGCATCCTGCGCTCACAACTCGACGGGGGCCAGGACAAATTCAGCCCGACATGCGCCGGAAATCCGGTCATCGGTGGTCAGAACCTGGAGGGCTGCACCGGTGTGGCCGCCGATACGGACACCTTCTACATGTCGACGACGCCCACCGAGGGCACCACGTCCGCCACCTCGGCCACTCCGGCCACCCCAGCTACCCCGGCCACCAACGAGATCGTCGCGTTCGATCTGGACACCGGGAAGCCCAGGTGGCGCTCCAGGGCGTCCGACGACCGGGAGATGACCCCGCTGCGCGTCGAGGGCGGCAAGGTCCTGGTCTATCTGGAGGCCACCGCCGGCCGGGGCGGCGCGATCGCGACGCTCGCGGCGAGCGGTGGCGCCCCGAAGGTGATCCAGCAGCACCCGGCGTCCACGGCCGCCGTCGAGTCGTCCTTCTTCTCGCCGAGGCCGGCCTACGCGGACGGCCGTTTCTACCTGGCCGGCGGCCGGGTCCTCGCCACCGGCCACGGCGCCGGGGAGAGGGAGACGCCGACCATGATGGCCTTCGGCGAGTGACCACGGCGGGGCTGACCTCCGCCGCTCCAGGACCCCTTCCCCCCGGGCTTCTTCACAAGTTCCCATCGAGGTACGCACGCCATGACGCAGCCGCCGCCCCCGCCGTCCGACGAGCCCCCGCAGGGAGGGTTCGGCGCCCCGTACGACCCGCGGCCCGGCGGGTTCGGCGACCCGCCGCCACCGCCGCGGTCCGGATACGGGTACCCGGGCCCGAACAGCGGATACGGGTACCCGGGCCCGAACAGCGGATACGGGTACCCGGGCCCGCAGCCCGGATACGGCTATCCGCCGCAGCTCGCGCAGCAGTCCGCACAGCCGCAGCCGCAGCCGCAGTCGACACAGCCCCCGTCCCAGCCACAGCCCTACCAGCAGCCCCCGCAGGACGGCGGCGGGCTCAGGAAGCTGTCCGCGCAGCCGCGGATCATCATCGCCGCGGCCGCCGCCGTGGTGCTGATCATCGGCGCGGGCGTCTGGTTCGCCTCATCCGGTGACGACGGCACGAAGAACGACGCCAAGCGCGGTTCCGCCGGCCGGGCGGGCGGCGCCACGCGCAGCGGTACGAGCAGCGGTACGGACGGCGGCGCGAGCGGTGGCACGGGCGGCGGACGGGTCCTCGGCGGTGGCGGCAAGGAAATGGCACCGCACAACGTCAAGTCCAGGCGGGCCTTCACGCTGCCGGCGCCCCAGCTGGCCGAGCTCACCGGTTTCCAGGGCTCCTGGCTCACCGGCGCCACGTACGTGAAGACCGGCGTCGACGAGATCGTCGGATACCACCCCGACACCGGCGCCCAGCTGTGGACGATCCCCCTCCCGGGCCAGGTCTGCGCGGCCTCGCGGCAGGTCACCGACACCAACGAGACCGCGATCGCCTTCGAGGCCGTCAAACGGACCCCCAAGGACACCTACGCGCCGTGCACGGAGATCGGCGTGATCGACCTCGACGCGGGCAAGCTGCTGTGGAGCCGGTCCGTC
The DNA here is from genome assembly GCF_044454085.1 of Streptomyces sp. NPDC051569. NCBI lineage: Bacteria > Bacillati > Actinomycetota > Actinomycetes > Kitasatosporales > Streptomycetaceae > Streptomyces > Streptomyces sp. NPDC051569. Next base: position 101,495 of record NZ_JBITDJ010000014.1, on the reverse strand, counting down.
CCCGTCTCCCGTACGGGCGACGAGAAGGCGGCCTTCGACGAGGTCACGCTCAGCGGCAGGACGGTCGCGGCCGGAGGCTTGTACGGCGGGGCGGCGTTCGACGTCACCGACGGCACGATCCGCTGGCAGCCGGAGGCCCACGCCGATCAGTGCGCCGACCGGGGATACGGCGGCGGCCAGGCACTGGTCGCCGTCCGCAGATGCGGCCTCTCCGACGACATGACGCTCGTCATCCGCACCCTGAATCCGCTGACGGGCGAGCCGGTCTCCTCGTACACCATGCCGTCCGGCGTCCGGTACGCGAGCATCGTCTCCACCGCACCGCTGGTCGTCGCCGCCGATTCCGGTGGCACCGCGAAGGACGGCAGCGGTATCTCCGAGTTCTTCTCGCTCGACGGGACGACCGGCAAGCTCCGCGCCAGGATCCCGGCCGACCCGGACCGGTACGCGGCGCGGTGTGAAGCGGCCAGGGTCGAGAGCTGCGGGCAGGTCGTGGTCGGCAACGACCGGATCTACCTGCCGACCGAGGACCACGACCGGGGCGAGGACTACGGCGACACCAACGAGATCGTCTCCTTCGACCTCGCCACGGGCAGGGCCACACCGGACCGCGCCGACGCGGCCGCCCTCCGCTCCCTGTTCCCGCTGCGCATGGACGGCGGCAACCTCCTGGCGTACCAGGAGCCTTCGTTCGAGAGGGGCGGCCAGGTCGTCTCCATCGACGGCGGTACCTTCGAGCAGACCGTGCTCATGCGGAACCCGGACGACGCCACCGTCCGTGACGCCGAGGACAGCTACTACCCGAACTCCACCGAGTACCTCTACGGGAACGGCAGGCTGTTCCTCTCCCGGAACTCGCTGAGCAAGTCAGGCACCTCGTCCCTGGACGGGAAGTCCGGCCTCGCCCTCGCGTTCAGCACCGGATGACCCGCCCGAGGGCCTGCCTCTACCCTTCCCCGGCCGTCATCTCGTCCTGAACGGCGGGGAATTCGACAATCCGAGGGGCTTCTGATCGGTAAGGCGCGCGCAGGGTCGAACAAGCGTGTAGCTTGCCGGGTCAGGTGGCCGGGGGGCCAGGGGCAAGCGGGGATGGGGGTTGCCCGATGGGCGTACGGCTCATGGTGGTCGACGATCACCGATTGCTGGCCGAGGCGCTCGCCTCCGCTCTGAAACTGCGCGGGCACCGGGTACTCGCGGCGGCGGCGCCCACCGCCGGCGTCGCCGAACTGGTGGTGAACAGGGCCCCCGAGGTGTGCCTGATGGGCACGGCGGCACCCGGTGAGCCGGGCGTCTTCGACCCGATCGTACGGATCAAACGGGAGCGCCCACAGGTGGCGGTGGTGGTGCTCGGCCCGGTGACCAGCCCGCGCGGGATCGCCGCGGCCTTCGCGGCCGGCGCCTCCGGGTACGTACGGCACGACGAGCGCATCGAAGGCGTCGAGCGGGCCATGGTCAAGGCGCGGGCGGGGGAGGCGGCGGTGGCACCGCAGCTGCTCCGGAGCGCGTTCGCCGAACTGCTCAACCCGGCGGTCCAGCCGGACGACGAGGGGCAGCGGTTGCTGCGGATGCTCACACCGCGTGAGGTCGAGGTACTGATGCGGGTCGCGGAGGGCGAGGACACCCGGCTGATCGCGGCCGGGATGGGTATCGCGCCGAGCACGGCCAGGACCCATGTGCAGCGGGTACTGATGAAGCTGGGGGTGGGCTCCCGGCTGGAGGCGGCGGCACTGGCGGCACGCACGGGCCTGCTGGACAGAGCCGCGCCGACCGGACCGCGCTGACCGGACCGCGCTGACCGGGCCGCGCTGACCGGACCGGGCCGACCGGACCGGGCCGACCGGACCGGGCCGACCGGGCGTACTGGACAGGGTTCCGGCGGCCCCGCCGCGCCGACCGGAGCGCGCCGGCCTCCTGCCGCACGCCGACGGGGCCGGACCCTTCACCAGCGGTGTCGGTAGGTCCGGCCCCGTTCAGCGGTGTTACACGCCCTCGGTGGCTTGCTCGCCGGCGGCCCGCTCGCTCCGGTGCTCGTCCTGCTCCGCCGGCGTGGGCGGCGCTGTCGGGCGCAGCTTCAGCCAGACCAGGAAGAACAGGCCGAGCGCCAGCATGCCCAGTCCCGTCCACAGATTGATGTTGATGTCCTGCGCCTTCTTCAGGTCGGCGTCGGACGCGGTGATTCCCGCGATCGTGACGATGACTCCGTAGAGCACGAAGAGCCCGCCGATGATGCGGCGTACGTCGAAGAGCCGCGCCGCTGTCGCGGACTTCTCTTCCAGCTCCTGGACGTCGTTCCGGTAGTCGCTCATGGTGATGCGTGCCTCTCAGCCCGAGAAGGTCAGAAGGAGAATCAGAAGGAGAAGGGGATGTAGCAGATGGCGGCGAGGACGACCGCGCCCCAGCCCAGCAGGGCCGGCTTGCGGTACCACGCGTCGTCGCCCTCGGCGGCGAGCTCTTCCATCCCGGGCGAGCGGCTGCCGTACACCAGGCCCGCGAGCTTCTCGACGGGCTTGGGCCGGGTCACGTACGAGACGACGACCATCACCACGCCGCCGACGACGAAGGCGACGATGGAGGACACGAAGTTCGCGCCCTGGTCGCTGGGGATGCCGATGACCCCGCCCTTGTACAGCCAGAAGTAGTTCACCATCGCGGCGACCGTGCCGGAGAGCAGCCCCCAGAAACCGGCGGCCGGGGTCGTCCGCTTCCAGAACATGCCGATGATGAAGACCACGAACAGCGGGACGTTGAAGAACGAGAACAGCGTCTGGAGGTAGTTCATGATGTTGCTGAAGCTGGAGGCGATGAACGCCGTACCCATGCCGATCAGCACACCGACCGCCGTGACGACCCGCCCGGTCCTGAGGTAGTAGGCGTCCTCGCGGTCCTTCTTGAGGTACGCGCCCCAGATGTCGTTGGTGAACACGGTGTTGAACGACGAGACGTTGGCCGCCATGCCGGCCATGAAGGCGGCGAGCAGGCCGGTCACGGCGATGCCCAGCACCCCGTTCGGCAGCAGGTCACGCATGAGGACCGGGATCGCGTCGTTGTACTCCAGGCCGCTGCCGGCCTTGCCGAGCGTGGGCTCCATGACGAGTGCGATCAGGCCGGGGACCACGACGACCAGGGGTATGAAGATCTTGGGGAAGGCGGCGATCAGCGGGGTGCGCTTGGCGGCCGAGAGGTTCTTCGCGGACAGGGCGCGCTGCACCTCGGCGAAGTTGGTGGTCCAGTAGCCGAAGCTCATCACGAAGCCGAGGCCGAGCACGATGGTCAGCCAGTTCGCGCCGAGGGGGTTCGAGGAACCGACGCCGGTGCCCTCCCACGCGGTGAGGAATTCGCCGCCGTGCGAGCCGGTGAGGGAGTCGGTCAGGCCGTCCCAGCCGCCGACCCGCTTGAGGCCGACGATGGTCAGGGGTATGAGCGCGGCGAGGATCACGAAGAACTGGAGCACCTCGTTGTAGATCGCCGAGGAGAGTCCGCCGATGGTGATGTACGCGAGCACGAAGAAGCCCGCCACGACGATCGCGACCCACTCGGGCCAGCCCAGCAGCGCTTCCAGCACGATCGCCATCGCGTAGAGGTTGACGCCCGCGATCAGCACGGACGACACCGCGAAGATGATCGAGGAGAGCAGGTGGGAGGAGGGGCCGAACCGGTGCAGCAGGAATTCCGGTACGGAGCGCACCTTGGACCCGTAGTAGAAGGGCATCATCACCAGGCCGAGGAAGACCATGGCGGGGATGGCACCGATCCAGTACCAGTGCACGGTGTACGCCCCGTACTGGGCGCCGTTGGCCGCCATGCCGAGGATCTCGGTGGCGCCGAGGTTGGCGGCGACGAACGCGAGCCCCGTCACCCAGGCAGGCAGCGAGCGGCCGGAGAGAAAGAAGTCGAGACTGGTCTTCACACTGGCCCGGGCGGCGAACCCGATGCCGAGGACCACGACGAAGTAGATCGCCAGGATGGTGTAGTCGAGCCCGTTCGTCGGGAGCCGGAGTCCTTCGGCCAGATATCGCATAGGGGTACTCGCTTCGTCGCAAGAGAAATAACTCCGCCGGAACCCCGCACCGGGCGCGGGCGTCCGGCCGAGGCGTCTGCTCGTCTGCCCAGCGCCGGACCGTTGACGCCACTGTTGGCTTGTGATTTGTTATGTGTGATTCTGTTGAAGTGTGGGTGCGTGTGGACGTGCGTGTGGACGTGCTGATGGGTGTGCGTGTGAGCCTGAGAGGCGACCGATGAAGAAGACGGTGACGAAGCTCGCCGACGGACGCGAGCTGATCTACTACGACTCCCGCGACGACACCGTGCGCGACGCCGTCGACCGCCGGCCCCTCGACCCGATCTCCACCACCTCGGAGATCCGCCACGACCCGCTGATCGGCGACGCGGTGGCCATCGCCTCGCACCGCCAGGGCCGTACGTACCACCCGCCCGCCGACGAGTGCCCGCTCTGCCCCTCCCGCGACGGCCGGCTCAGCGAGATCCCCGACTCCGACTACGACGTCGCCGTCTTCGAGAACCGCTTCCCCTCGCTCGCCGGGGACGCGGGACGCTGCGAGGTCGTCTGCTTCACCTCCGACCACGACGCCTCGTTCGCCGACCTCACCGAGGAACAGGCCGCCCTGGTCCTGGAGGCATGGACCGACCGCACCGCAGCACTCGCCGGACTGGCCCAGGTCGAGCAGGTCTTCGCCTTCGAGAACCGGGGCGCCGAGATCGGCGTCACCCTCGGCCATCCGCACGGACAGATCTACGCCTATCCCTTCGTCACCCCGCGCAGCGAACTGATGCTGCGTTCGGTACGGGCACACAAGGAAGCGACCGGCCGCAACCTCTTCGACGAGGTCGTCCGGCGCGAGAGCGCCGCGGGCACCCGGGTCGTGCTGGAGGGCGAGCACTGGGTCGCGTTCGTCCCGTACGCGGGGCACTGGCCCTACGAGGCACACCTCTACCCCAAGCGCCGGGTGCCCGATCTGCGGGCACTCGACGACGCGGCGCGCGCGGAATTCCCCCGGCTGTACCTGGAACTGCTGCGGCGCTTCGACCGGATCTTCGGCGAAGGCGAACCGCCGACGCCCTACATCGCCGCCTGGCACCAGGCACCGTTCCGGGCCGCCGGACGCGACGACTTCGCCCTTCATCTTGAGCTTTTCACCGTCCGCCGCACCTCGGGCAAGCTGAAGTTCCTGGCGGGTTCAGAATCCGGCATGAGTGTGTTCATCAACGATGTTCCGCCGGAAGCGGCGGCGGAACGACTCCGAGAGGTAGCGAGCGAGTGAGCGACGCCATGTCTTCCCCGGGAACGACCCCCGACCCCTCGAAGTACCTGGTCACGGGCGGTGCGGGCTATGTCGGCAGCGTGGTCGCGGCACACCTGCTGGCGGCCGGTCACACGGTGACCGTGCTCGACGACCTCTCCACCGGCTTCCGCGAGGGAGTCCCGGCGGGCGCCGAATTCATCGAGGGCCGCGTCCAGGACGCGGCCGCATGGCTGGACCCCTCGTACGACGCCGTCCTGCACTTCGCCGCGTCCTCCCAGGTCGGCGAGTCCGTCGTCCACCCGGAGAAGTACTGGGACAACAACGTCGGCGGCTCCATGGCGCTGCTCGCCGCGATGCGCTCCGCCGGGGTCCGCACCCTGGTCTTCTCGTCCACCGCCGCGACCTACGGCGAGCCGGTCTCCACCCCCATCACCGAGACCGACCCGACCGCCCCGACCAATCCGTACGGAGCGACGAAACTCGCCGTCGACCACATGATCAGCGGCGAGTGCGCCGCGCACGGACTCGCGGCCGTCTCGCTCCGCTACTTCAACGTGGCCGGGGCGTACGGACAACACGGCGAGCGCCACGACCCCGAATCGCACCTCATCCCGCTGGTCCTCCAGGTGGCCCTCGGCCGGCGCGAGGCCATCTCCGTCTTCGGCGAGGACTACCCGACGCCGGACGGCACCTGCGTGCGGGACTACATCCACGTCGCGGACCTCGCCGACGCGCACCTGCGCGCGCTGGACGCGGCCACCCCCGGCGAGCACCTGATCTGCAACCTCGGCAACGGCAACGGATTCTCCGTCCGCGAGGTCATCGAGACGGTACGGAAGGTCACCGGGCATCCCGTCCCGGAGATCGTGGCGGAGCGCCGCGCCGGTGACCCCGCCGTCCTGGTCGCCTCCGCCGCGACGGCCCACAGCCGCCTCGGCTGGACCCCGGGCCGTGCCGACCTGGCGGGCATCGTCGCGGACGCGTGGGCGTTCGCACAGCGTACGGAGACACACGAGTGAGCGTGGCCCAGGCGCACATGGCCCAGGTGGCCGGGGAGAGCGTGGCCGAGCGGTTCCGCCAGCTGTACGGGGCAGCGCCGGAAGGGGTCTGGGAGGCCCCCGGCCGGGTGAATCTGATCGGCGAGTACACCGACTTCAACGGCGGCTTCGTGATGCCGCTGGCGCTGCCGCACACGGCGGTCGCCGCGGTCTCCCGCCGTACGGACGGACTTCTGCGGCTGCACTCGGCGGACGTCTCCCGGGGCGTGATCGAGCTCGATGTCGCCGGTCTCGCACCGGCCGACGGCGGCGGGGACAGCGGCGGGGACACGGGTCAGGACAGCGGCGGGGACACGGGTCAGGACAGCGGCGGGGGCACCGGCCGGGGCATCGGCCAGGACATCGGCTGGGCCGCGTACCCGGCGGGCGTCGTCTGGGCGCTGCGCGAGGCCGGTCACCCGGTCACCGGCGCCGATCTCCACCTCGCCTCGGCCGTCCCGACCGGCGCGGGCCTGTCCTCCTCCGCGGCCCTGGAGGTCGTCACCGCGCTCGCCCTCAACGACCTCTACGAACTCGGCCTGACCGCACCCGAATTGGCGGTCCTCGCGCAACGCGCCGAGAACGCGTTCGTCGGCGTCCCGTGCGGCGTCATGGACCAGATGGCCTCGGCCTGCTGCACCGACGGGCACGCCCTGTACCTCGACACCCGCGACCTCACCCAGCACCAGGTGCCCTTCGACCTCGCCGCCCACGGCCTCCAGCTGCTCGTCGTCGACACCCGCGTCAAGCACGCGCTCGGCGACGGCGCCTACGCCGAGCGGCGTGCGGGCTGCGAGACCGGCGCGCGGGCCCTCGGCGTCGACCTGCTGCGCGACATCCCGTACGAGGAACTGCCCGGCGCCCTCGACCGGCTCGCGGACGAGGGCGAGAACGTCCGCCGCTACGTCCGCCACGTCGTGAGCGAAGACCACCGGGTCGAACAGGTCATCGCCCTCCTCGACGCGGGCGACGTCCGGGCGGTCGGCCCGCTCCTCGTCGAGGGCCACGCCTCCCTCCGCGACGACCTGCGCGTCTCCTGCCCCGAACTCGACCTGGCGGTCAGCGCGTCCGTCGACGCCGGCGCCCTCGGCGCCCGCATGACGGGCGGCGGCTTCGGCGGCTCGGCGATCGTCCTGGTGGCGGAGGCCGACGCGGACGCGGTGGCCGGCTCGGTCGCGGAGTCCTTCGCGGCGGCGGGTCACCGGCGGCCGAGGATCTTCCCGGCGGTCCCGTCGAGAGGCGCGCGCCGGGTGTCGTGACCGGGGAGCGGGGCAGCGGAAAGCTGGGTGCGGCCCGTGACACCCCCGGCCCGTGACACCCCCGGCCAGGACACCCCCGGCCCGTGACACCCCCGGCCAGGACACCCCTGGGCTCCTCCAACAGCCACCCGTGCGGGCGGACTTCCTGGCCCGGAGGGCTGTCGCACCGCGCCCCTGCGGCGGCCGGGCGGTCCTCCCGGTGTGGCCGGCCGCTCGCCGAGCAGGGCACGCCGTCCTTGTGGACTTCTGTCTCGGTACGGAACACGAGCCCCACCCTGAACAGGGCCCCCCACGAGTTCTGTGAATGTCCTTCCGCCCCGGGTCCACCGCCGTACGCTGATGCACAGCACCGGTGGGGGCCGGTGCTGATCAGGGGTGGAGACAAGTCGGGTACGACGCCCGGGGTGGGGTAGCGGTCATCACACGGCGGCGGCCGTGCCACTGACGTACCACCGCGCACCGGGCGGCGTGCCCGCGCCGTCCGCTCCCCGCCTTCTGGGGGTGTCGATTGGTACGTATCAGGGTTCTGGTGGTTGACGACCACCGTATTTTCGCCGAGTCGCTCGCGGCCGCACTCGCGGCCGAGCCCGACGTGGACGTCGCGGCGGCCGGCAGCGGTCCCGCCGCGCTGCGGTGTCTGGAACGCGCCGCGGCCGAGGGGCGCGGATTCGATGTGATGCTCGTCGACGGCGACCTCGGCACGGTCGCGGGTGCGGCACCCGGCGTGGCCGCGGGACCGGTTCAGGTGCCGGTCGCCCGCGCCGCGCCGGACAGCGGGGAGGCGGCGCCGGCCGACGGCATCTCACTGGTCGCGGGGGTCCGTTCCGGCCGTCCGTCCGTCCGTACGGTCGTACTCGCCGAGAAGGACGACCCGACCCGCGCCGCGCTGGCGCTCCAGGCGGGCGCCACCGGCTGGGTCGCGAAGGACTGCTCGCTGCAACGGCTGCTCGCGGTGATACGCGGCGTCCTGCGCGACGAGACACACCTGCCACCCGCCCTGCTCACCGGCGTACTCCGGGAGTTGACGGCCGCGCGCAAGCACCGGACGGACAGCGAGCTCCTCGTCGAGTCGCTCACCCCGCGCGAGGCCGAGGTGCTGCGCTGCATGGTGGCCGGACTGGGCCGCAAAGCCGTCGCCGAGCGTCTGTTCCTCTCCCCGCACACCGTCCGCACCCATATGCAGAACGTCCTGGGAAAGCTGGGTGTGCACTCCACGCTGGCCGCCGTCGCCCTGGCCCGCCGGGCCGGGGTCGGACCTGCCTCGCCAGGCCCTGTCCGGCCGGTCTTTGCCGGGGCCGCGAGATCGCCCGGACCGGAGCTAGCTGGGGACGTTGTCGAACGGGGCGGTCAACTGGCGTAGCAGGCCGGCGAGTTCGCCCCGCTGGGCGCGGGACAGCTCGGCGAGGATCGCGCGCTCCTGGGCCAGCAGCCCGGCGAGCGCCTGATCCGCGCGCTCCTGTCCCTCGGCGGTGAGCCGGACCAGCACCCCGCGCCGGTCGCTGGGATCGGGCAGCCGCTCGACGAGGCCCTTCTTGGCCAGCCGGTCGATGCGGTTGGTCATGGTGCCCGAGGTGACCAGGGTCTGCGTCAGCAGTTGGCCCGGGGAGAGCTGATACGGCGCCCCCGCGCGCCGCAGCGAGGTCAGTACGTCGAACTCCCAGGGCTCCAGGCTGTGTTCGGAGAACACCAGCCGGCGCGCGCGGTCGAGGTGCCGGGCCAGCCTGCTGACACGACTGAGCACCTCGAGTGGTTCCACGTCGAGGTCGGGGCGCTCTCGGCGCCATGCTGCGACCAGTCGGTCGACCTCGTCCTCCATGAACATCAGTGTAGAGGGTCCCTCGACATGAAGTCTCTTGACGTCAAGATATCCCCGGGTGCAGGGTGGACCGTGACGGGGCGGGCGGCCCATTCCGCCTGGCCACCCCACATCCACACGGGAGGTAGCACATGCATTCGACGCCCATCTGGGATCCGGATCAGTACCTGAAGCACGCCGGCCACCGCACCCGCCCCTTCCTGGACCTGCTCGCCCATATCCCCGAGCTGCCCTCCGGCAGCGGCGGCCCCGCCAGGATCGCCGACCTCGGCTGCGGCCCGGGGAACGTCACCACGCTCCTCACCGGCCGCTGGCCGGCCGCCCGCATCACCGGCTTCGACAACTCCCCCGAGATGCTCGACCGTGCCCGCGACCAGTACGCGGGGCCCACCCCCGGCGGCGGAACACTGGACTTCCAGGCCGCCGACGCCACGCACTGGGCGCCCGCCGAACCGTACGACCTGATCGTCTCCAACGCCGCCCTGCAGTGGATGCCCGGCCACCCCGACTCCTTCGCGACCTGGACCGGCGCCCTGGCCCCCGGTGGCACCTTCGCCTTCCAGGTCCCCAGCAACTTCACGGCCCCCAGCCACACCCTGCTCGCCGCCCTGTGCGACTCCGAGCGCTGGCGCGACCGCCTCGCCGACCGGACACGGCCCGCCGGGAACGTCCTGGAGCCCGCGGACTACTTCGCCCGCCTCACCGCCCTCGGCTGCGAGACGGACATCTGGGAGACCACCTACCTCCAGCTCCTCACCGGCGAGGACGCGGTCCTGGACTGGGTACGCGGAACCGCCCTGCGCCCCGTCCTCACCGCCCTCGACGACGACGAGAAGGCCAGGGAGGAATTCACCGTTCAATACCGCGACCTGCTCCACGAGGCCTACCCGCCCGGCCCCGGCGGCACGGTCTTCCCGTTCCGCCGCATCTTCGCGATCGCCCGGCGGCCGCACTGACCGCCGGTCCGCCGGGCCGCCGGTCCGGTCAGAGTTCGTTCAGCGCGTCCAGGGTGATGTCCAGATCGATGGTGAACGGGACGCCCGTCTTGAGCCGGTCGTGATGGATACCCGTCAGCGCGTACGACTTCGACAGCGGATCCAGCTCGTAGACCCGCACGACCGGGTGCCGGTCGGCGCCCGCCACCTCGACCAGCCAGAAATTCGGGATGCCGGCCGCCGCGTACTTGTGCGGCTTCGCCTCACGGTCGCGGGCCTCCGAGTCCGGCGAGACCACCTCGACGGCGAGAACCACGTCGGCCGCCGCGAAACTGGTCTGATCCAGACCCGTGACCGCCTCGGCACGGACCACCGTCACGTCGGGCTCGGGACCGTTGCGACGGTCCAGCACGACCGTCATCTCGCGGATCACTTTCAGATCCGGGGGTGCCGTCCGGCGCAGGCCGGACTTCAGCAGGTCGATCATTTCAGCGTGGAAATAGCGCTGCGGACTCACGAAGACGAGACTCCCGTCGATCAGCTCGGTATGGGACGGGAGTCCCGGCAGGGTGAACAGGTCGTCCACGGTGTAGCCGTCCTGCGGGGGCACAGGCCACTGATGTGCGGCCCTGACTGGCTCGGCGGTCATGATTCCTCCCATGGACGGAATTCTCGGCCTGCCCCTTCACGGTAGCGGCCGGAATCCGGACGTGTCATCACAACGAGTGACCGCGCCCCCCCAGGATGACCCCAACGGCGCCCCCGCCGTCACTCAGCGCCCGCTCAGCACTTGCGGTGGCCGATCAGCCGCGGCTTCGGCTCCAGGCCCTCCAGCCCGTGCCAGGCCAGATTCACCAGATGCGCCGCCACCTCGGACTTCTTCGGGCGGCGGGCGTCCACCCACCACTGGCCCGTCAGCGCCACCATGCCCACCAGGGCCTGCGCGTACAGCGGCGCCAGCTTCGGATCGAAGCCACGGGCCTTGAACTCCATACCCAGAATGTCCTCGACCTGCGTCGCGATATCGCTGATCAGCGACGCGAACGTCCCCGTCGACTGCGCGACCGGCGAATCACGCACCAGGATGCGGAAACCGTCCGTACACGTCTCGATGTAATCGAGCAGCGCGAACGCCGCCTGCTCCAGCAGCTCCCGGGGGTGGCCGGCGGTCAGCGCGCCGGTCACCATGTCCAGCAGCTGGCGCATCTCCCGGTCGACGACCACCGCGTACAGCCCCTCCTTGCCGCCGAAGTGCTCGTAGACGACGGGCTTGGAGACCCCGGCCTTCGCCGCGATCTCCTCGACCGACGCCGCCTCGAAACCCTTCTCGGCGAACACGGTGCGACCGATGTCCAGCAATTGCTCGCGGCGTTCCGCGCCGGTCATACGGACACGGCGGGCACGCCGGCCCGCGGGGGGCCGGCCCTTCTCGATGCCGCCCGTGCTGCTCGTACCACCGTCGCTCGCCACGATGCCCATCATGCCGCGTTGGTGGACGCGCTCTCGCGCCGGGAGTCCAGCCGCTCAGCACTGGGCCACCGGACGTTCGTCGCCCAGCCCAGCTGCTCGAACCAGCGGATGATCCGCGCACTGGAGTCGATCTGGCCCCGCAGCACGCCGTGCCGCGCGCTCGTCGGGTCCGCGTGGTGCAGGTTGTGCCACGACTCACCGCAGGACAGCACCGCCAGCCACCACACGTTCCCCGACCGGTCACGGGACTTGAACGGACGCTTGCCCACCGCGTGACAGATCGAGTTGATCGACCAGGTGACGTGGTGCAGCAGCGCCACCCGGACCAGCGAACCCCAGAAGAACGCCGTGAAGGCACCCCACCAGGACATCGTCACCAGCCCGCCCACCAGCGGCGGGATCAGCAGCGACACCAGCGTCCACAGCGCGAACTGGCGCGACACCGCCCTGATCGCCGGGTCCTTGATCAGATCCGGCGCGTACTTCTGCTGCGGCGTCTGCTCCTCGTTGAACAGCCAGCCGATGTGCGCCCACCACAACCCCTTCATCAGGGCCGGCAGCGTCTCACCGAACCGCCACGGCGAGTGCGGGTCGCCCTCCGCGTCCGAGAACTTGTGGTGCTTGCGGTGATCCGCCACCCAGCGGACCAGCGGCCCCTCCACGGCGAGCGAACCGGCCACCGCCAGCGCGATCCGCAGCGGACGCTTCGCCTTGAAGGAACCATGGGTGAAGTAGCGGTGGAAACCGATCGTGATGCCATGGCAGCCCACGTAATACATCACCACCATCAGAGCCAGATCGAGCCAGCTCACGCCCCCCCAGCTCCACGCCAGCGGCACCGCCGCCAACAGGGCCAGGAACGGCACGACGATGAAGAGGAGCAGGGCGAACTGCTCGATGGACCCCTTGCTGTCCCCGCCGAGCGTGGCGGAAGGCAGCGGGGCGCCCGCTGGCGGAGGTGCGGAGGAATCGTCGATCACGTCATCGGGGGTCGTGTTCATGGGAGGTCCCCTGTGGTGAGGAATACGGCAGATGCCCGGATACGGGTGCGTAACCTACGGCATCGTAAGTATGGCAGCGACCAACGGCGCGACATGAGACCTGTGGATAACGCCAGGGGAAGGACACCTATCCTTGGTGTAGTCGGACAGCGCGGTCCGCCAAAGTCTCCAGAAACCTCCAGACGTGCTCAAACACTGCAAGGAGCCGCACCTGTGAGCAGTGCCGACCAGACCCCCTCCGCCAGCGCGGAGCTCCGCTCAGATATCCGCCGTCTAGGTGACCTGCTGGGCGAGACACTCGTACGCCAGGAAGGACCCGAGCTCCTCGAGCTCGTCGAAAGGGTCCGCGCGTTGACGCGCGAGGACGGCGAAGCCGCCGCCGAACTGCTCGGTGCCACCGACCTGGACACCGCGGCCAAACTGGTACGCGCCTTCTCCACCTACTTCCACCTCGCCAACGTCACCGAACAGGTCCACCGCGGCCGCGAGATGCGCGAACGCCGCGCCGCCGAAGGCGGACTCCTCGCCCGCACCGCCGACCGGCTCAAGGACGCCGACCCCGAGCACCTGCGCGAGACCGTCAGGAACCTCAACGTACGGCCCGTCTTCACCGCACACCCCACCGAAGCCGCCCGCCGCTCCGTACTCAACAAACTGCGCCGCATCGCCGAGCTGCTCGAAGCCCCGGTCATCGCCTCCGACCGCCGCCGCCACGACCTGCGGCTCGCCGAATCCATCGACCTCATCTGGCAGACCGACGAACTCCGCGTCGTACGGCCCGAACCCGCCGATGAAGCCCGCAACGCCATCTACTACCTCGACGAACTGCACAGCGGCGCCGTCGGAGACGTCCTCGAAGACCTCAGCGCCGAACTCGAACGCGTCGGCGTCGAACTGCCCCCCGGCACCCGCCCGCTCACCTTCGGCACCTGGATCGGCGGCGACCGCGACGGCAACCCCAACGTCACCCCCGAGGTCACCCGCGAAGTGCTGATCCTCCAGCACGAGCACGGCATCACCGACGCCCTCGAACTGATCGACTACTTGCGCGGCCTGCTCTCCAACTCCATCCGCTACACCGGCGCCACCGCCGAGCTGCTCGACTCCCTCCAGACCGACCTCGCGCGCCTCCCCGAGATCAGCCCCCGCTACAAGCGCCTCAACGCCGAAGAGCCCTACCGCCTCAAGGCCACCTGCATCCGGCAGAAGCTCGTCAACACCCGCGAACGCCTCGCCAGGAACACCCCGCACGAAGACGGCCGCGACTACCTCGGCACCGCCGAACTCCTCGACGACCTCACCCTCATCCAGACCTCCCTGCGCGAACACCGCGGCGGACTCTTCGCCGACGGCCGCATGGACCGCACCATCCGCACGCTGAGCGCCTTCGGCCTCCAGCTCGCCACCATGGACGTCCGCGAACACGCCGACGCCCACCACCACGCACTCGGACAGCTCTTCGACCGGCTCGGCGAAGAATCCTGGCGCTACGCCGACATGCCCCGCGACTACCGGCAGAAGCTCCTCGCCAAGGAACTCCGCTCACGCCGCCCCCTCGCCCCCACCCCGGCCCCCCTCGACGCCGCCGGCGAGAAGACCCTCGGCGTCTTCCACACCGTCCGCCAGGCATTCGAACGATTCGGGCCCGAGGTCATCGAGTCGTACATCATCTCCATGTGCCAGGGCGCCGACGACGTCTTCGCCGCCGCCGTCCTCGCCCGCGAAGCCGGCCTGCTCGACCTGCACGGCGGCTGGGCCAAGATCGGCATCGTGCCGCTCCTCGAAACCACCGACGAGCTCCGCGCCGCCGACGTCATCCTCGACGACATGCTCGCCGACCCCTCCTACCGCCGGCTCGTCTCCCTGCGCGGCGACGTCCAGGAGGTCATGCTCGGCTACTCCGACTCCTCCAAGTTCGGCGGCATCACCACCTCCCAGTGGGAGATCCACCGCGCCCAGCGGCGACTGCGCGACGTCGCCCACCGCCACGGCGTACGCCTCCGGCTCTTCCACGGCCGCGGCGGCACCGTCGGCCGCGGCGGCGGCCCCTCGCACGACGCGATCCTCGCGCAGCCCTGGGGCACGCTCGAAGGCGAGATCAAGGTGACCGAACAGGGCGAGGTCATCTCCGACAAGTACCTGATCCCGTCCCTCGCCAGGGAAAACCTCGAACTGACCGTCGCCGCGACCCTGCAGGCATCCGCCCTGCACACCGCGCCCCGCCAGTCCGACGAAGCCCTCGCCCGCTGGGACGCGGCCATGGACACCGTCTCCGACGCCGCCCACGGCGCCTACCGCAAGCTGGTCGAGGACCCCGACCTGCCCGCGTACTTCTTCGCCTCCACCCCCGTCGACCAGCTCGCCGACCTCCACCTCGGCTCCCGCCCCTCCCGGCGGCCCGACTCCGGAGCCGGACTCGACGGCCTGCGGGCCATCCCGTGGGTCTTCGGCTGGACCCAGTCCCGGCAGATCGTGCCCGGCTGGTTCGGCGTCGGCTCCGGCCTCAAGGCACTGCGCGAAGCCGGCCTCGACACCGTGCTCGACGAGATGTACGGGCAGTGGCACTTCTTCCAGAACTTCCTCTCCAACGTCGAAATGACGCTGGCGAAGACCGACCTGCGCATCGCCCGCCACTACGTCGACACCCTCGTCCCCGACCACCTCCAGCACGTCTTCGCCGACATCGAGGCCGAACACGCCCTCACCGTCCAGGAAGTACTGCGCATCACCGGCGGCGAGAAACTGCTCGACTCCAACCCCGTGCTCCAGCAGACGTTCTCCATCCGGGACGCCTACCTGGACCCGATCTCCTACCTCCAGGTCTCCCTGCTGGCCCGCCAGCGCGCGGCGGCCGAACGGCAGGAATCCCCGGACCCGCTGCTCGCCCGCGCGCTGCTGCTGACCGTCAACGGAGTCGCGGCAGGACTCCGCAACACCGGCTGACACCCACGGCGTCCACCCGGCACGGGCCGCCGCTACGACGACTGCCCGCCTGCCCCCCGATACGACGACTGCCCGCCGCTACGACGACTGCCCCGCTCCGGCACACCGGAGCGGGGCAGTTCTCGTCCCCGCCGTACGCGGAAACCGGCGGAGCGAACCTCAGAGCGCGAAGAACGCGGCCACCAGCAGCGCCCCGCCCGCCAGCGCCGCCACCCACGCCGTCCGCGTCAGCCGCAGCCCACCGCCGATGATCAGCGACGCCAGCAACAACGCCCCGCCGAGCGGCAGCCAGGCATGCAGCAGACCCGCCGTACCCGTACGGACCAGCTCGCGCGTGCCCGGCTTCACCACCACCGCGAACCGCTCGCCCTTCCGGACGGCGACGGAACGCTCGATCGTCATCCCCGCGCGCGGACCCACCGGCCCCTCCGGGTCGTACGGCCCCGTACAGACCTCACCGGAGCAGCCCGTGACCGTCAGCATGCCGTGCTCGCGGCCCTGGGCGAGCACCACATGCTGCGCGGACCCCCAGGACGACCGGACAGCCGCGAAGAGGAGCAGGACAGCGACACAGCCCATCGCGGCCCTGCGGCCGAACACGAGCACGGGGTGGGGCGAACTCCGCTTCATGAGGCGCGATCCTTGGCCATAGGGACGCACGCGGTCAAGCTGACGATCCGACGATCCGCGAGTACCCGCCGAAGAAAGCCAGGAGCCGCCGGCAAGGTCAGGAGTTGTACGCGCCCTGCGCGCGCTCCAACCCCTCCGTCACCAACGCCTCCACCGCGTCCGCCGCCCGGTCCACGAAGTAGTCCAGCTCCTTGCGCTCCGCCGACGAGAAATCCTTCAGCACGAAATCCGCCACCTGCATCCGCCCCGGCGGCCGGCCGATCCCGAACCGCACCCGGTGATACTCCGGACCCATCGCCTTCGTCATCGACTTCAGCCCGTTGTGCCCGTTGTCCCCGCCGCCCAGCTTCACCCGCAGCGCACCGAAATCGATGTCCAGCTCGTCATGGACCGCGATGATGTTCGCCGTCGGCACCTTGTAGAAATCCCGCAGCCCCACCACCGGACCACCGGACAGATTCATGAACGACAGAGGCTTGGCCAGCACCACCCGCCGCTGAGCCGGCCCCGGCGCCCCGATCCGGCCCTCGATCACCTGAGCCTGCGCCTTCTGCGCACGCTTGAACGAACCACCGACACGGCCGGCCAGCAGATCGGCCACCATGAACCCGACGTTGTGCCGGTTGGCCGCGTAACCCGGACCAGGGTTGCCCAGACCCACGATCAGCCAAGGGGCGTTGGCATCCGTCGTCATCAGCGCTGCGTCTCCTCGCCATACCGGCGGTCAGGGATCATCACGAACACAAACGAACGGGGTGGTGGGCCGCGGCCCACCACCCCGCACGGAACAGCTCGGTCATCAGGCCGACAGGCCGATGATCAGGCCGCGGAACCCTCGGTCGCGCCCTCGGCGGACTCGGCGGCCGGCTCCTCGGCCTGCGCGGCCAGAACCTGCAGGACGACAGCGTCCTCGTCGATGATCAGCGTCGTGCCCGACGGCAGCGGGATTTCCTTCGCCAGGATCTGCGCACCGGCTTCCAGACCGGCGATGGAGACCGTCACCGAGTCCGGGATGTGCGTCGCCTCGGCCTCGACGGTCAGCGTCGAGAGCACGTGCTCCAGCAGGTACGCGCCCGGGGCCAGCTCGCCCTCGGTGTGCACGGCCACCTCGACGGTGACCTTCTCGCCGCGCTTCACCGCGAGGAGGTCGACGTGCGTGATGGTGCCGCGGATCGCGTCACGCTGCACGGACTTCGGGATGACCAGCTCCTGGCGGCCCTCGATGTCGAGGCCGATGAGCACGTTCTTCGTCTTGAGCGCCATCATCAGGTCGTGGCCCGGCAGGGTCACGTGGACGGTGTCGGCGCCGTGGCCGTAGATGACCGCGGGAACCTTGTTGGCGCGACGCGTACGGCGGGCCGCGCCCTTGCCGAACTCGTTGCGGACCTCAGCGGTGAGCTTCAGCTCAGCCATGGTGGCACTCCTCGTAGATGTAGAAGGTGACAGAAAAGCGGCTGTCACCCGGCCACGACTGGCCTGCTACGAAGAGCGCGTCGATAACGGATCCACCGCACACAAGTGCGGCCTCCCTCGCCGAGCAACTCCGTGAGTCTACCCGGCGGGGAGGCCGCCCCAGAAATCGATCACCCACGCCCCCAGGCGTCAGGCGTCCACGCGCGTCGTCACGCCTCGTCGTCGAAGAGGCTCGTCACCGAACCGTCCTCGAACACCTCACGCACCGCACGCGCGATCGTCGGCGCGATCGACAGCACCGTGATCTTGTCCAGCTCCAGATTGCCCGGGTCGGGCAGCGAATTCGTGAACACGAACTCACTGACCTTCGAGTTCTTCAGCCGGTCCGCCGCCGGACCCGACAGCACACCGTGCGTCGCCGTCACGATGACGTCCTCCGCACCGTGCGCGAACAGCGCGTCCGCCGCCGCACAGATCGTGCCACCCGTGTCGATCATGTCGTCGACCAGCACACACACCCGGCCGGCCACATTGCCGACGACCTCGTGAACCGTCACCTGGTTCGCGACATCCTTGTCACGGCGCTTGTGCACGATCGCCAGCGGCGCCCCGAGACGGTCGCACCAGCGGTCCGCGACCCGCACCCGGCCCGCGTCCGGAGACACCACCGTCAGCTTCGAGCGGTCCACCTTCCCGGCCACGTAATCCGCCAGCACCGGCAGCGCGAACAGATGGTCCACCGGACCGTCGAAGAAGCCCTGGATCTGGTCCGTGTGCAGATCCACCGTCAGAATCCGGTCGGCACCCGCCGTCTTCATCAGATCCGCCACCAGACGCGCCGAGATCGGCTCACGCCCACGGTGCTTCTTGTCCTGCCGCGCATAGCCGTAGAACGGCACGATCACGGTGATGCTCCGGGCCGAAGCCCGCTTCAGAGCATCGATCATGATCAACTGCTCCATGATCCACTTGTTGATCGGAGCGGTGTGGCTCTGAATCAGGAAGCAGTCCGCACCACGTGCCGACTCCTGATAACGAACATAGATCTCACCATTGGCGAAATCGAAAGCCTTCGTCGGAACAATCCCGACGCCCAGGTACTGGGCCACCTCCTCGGCCAGCTCGGGGTGGGCGCGGCCGGAAAAGAGCATCAGCTTCTTCTCGCCGGTCGTCTTGATCCCGGTCACAGCACTGTCTCCTCAGACGTGTTGACTGCCGCTGCACCCGCGCGTCCCTGCGAGCCAGCCGAATCGTGCAGATATCACGGTACGCCGAGAACGACGCACCTGTTTCCGGTCAGCTTTCGCCCCCGGCCCTCCCCGCAGCTTCCCGAGCCGCCGACGCAGCCTGCGCCGACGCACTCCCCGGGCGCTTCCGAGCCACCCAACCCTCGATATTCCGCTGCTGGCCCCGGGCCACCGCCAACGAACCAGCCGGTACGTCATGAGTGATCACCGACCCGGCAGCGGTGTACGCACCGTCCCCCACCGTGACAGGAGCCACAAACATGTTGTCCGAACCCGTCTTGCAGTGAGACCCGATCGTCGTGTGATGCTTCGACTCACCGTCGTAATTCACGAAGACACTCGCCGCGCCGATGTTGCTGTACTCACCGATCGTCGCGTCACCCACATACGACAGATGCGGCACCTTCGTGCCCTCACCGATCGTCGCGTTCTTCATCTCCACATACGTGCCGGCCTTCGCCCGCGCACCCAACCGCGTACCCGGCCGCAGATAGGCGTACGGACCCACCGAAGCGCCCTCACCCACCACCGCACCGTCAGCGACCGTGTTGTCCACCCGCGCGCCCGCACCGACCGCCGTGTCCCTCAGCCGCGAATTCGGCCCCACCTCGGCACCCTCACCCAGATGCGTCACACCCAGCAACTGCGTCCCCGGATGTACCACCGCGTCCCGCTCGAACGTCACCGTCACATCCACGAACACCGACGCCGGGTCGACCACCGTCACCCCCGCCATCATCGCCCGCTCCAGCAACCGCTCATTCAGCAGCCGCCGCGCCTCCGCCAACTGCACCCGGTTGTTGATCCCCAGGATCTCCCGGTGATCCACCGCGACGGACGCCCCCACCCGGTGCCCGGCCTCCCGCAGGATGCCCAGCACATCGGTCAGGTACTCCTCGCCCTGGCTGTTGTCCGTACGCACCTTGCCCAGCGCGTCCGCCAGCAGCTGCCCGTCGAACGCGAACACCCCGGAATTGATCTCCCGGATCGCGCGCTGCGCGTCCGTGGCGTCCTTGTGCTCCACGATCGCCGTGACCGCGCCGCTCGCGCCGTCCCGGACGATCCGCCCGTACCCGGTCGCGTCCGGCACCTCGGCCGTCAGCACGGTCACCGCGTTGCCGTCGGCGCCATGCGTGGTGGCCAGCGCGGTCAGGGTCTCGCCGGACAGCAGCGGCGTGTCGCCGCAGACGACGACCACGGTCCCGTGCGGCGTGCTCCCCAGCTCCTGCAGGGCCATCCGGACGGCGTGCCCGGTGCCGTTCTGCTCGGCCTGGAAGGCGGTGCGTACGCCGGGGTAAATGGCGGAAAGATGCCCCTCGACCTGCTCACGGGCGTGGCCGACGACCACGACGAGGTGCTCGGGATCAAGCTCACGGGCGGCCGACACGACATGTCCCACGAGCGAGCGCCCGCAGATCTCGTGCAGGACCTTGGGGGTCCTCGACTTCATGCGGGTACCTTCACCCGCTGCGAGGACGACGACGGCTGCCGGGCGGTTGGCGCTCACGGGAATGCCCTTCGGCTTCGGGTGGTGGACACCCGCAGGATACCGGGGGGTTTCGCGGCGGAAACGAAGACGGGTCCTGACCGGTGAGGTCAGGACCCGAACTTCGCGGCTCCCGGGGAAGGAATCGAACCCTCATTCAATGGACCAAAACCATTTGTCCTGCCATTAGACGACCCGGGATGGTTTGCCGCCTATGTCCGATTTTTTGGATCGGACGCGCGTGATGCAGCCCCTACTATGCCGTACCACCAGCCCTCGATGCGACGGTACAAGTCGGCGCTTTGCAGCACGCGGATGTTGAGGCAACCGTGATAGCTGTCGCCGATGTTCTTGCGGTTCGTCTTCGGGTTGTGCCTCTTGAGGGTGGTCTTGCTGAGCGCTGTGACGTCGATCCCGACGACCCCTGCCCAGAAGTGCTCGGAGGCGGTCACGTCGGCCGACTCATGGATCTGTATCTGGAAACGCAGCCGGCCCCGGTCGACGTCCACCAGATCGAGCCAGGCGAGGAAGGTCTCGATCACCTCCGGATCGCTGTTGATGAAGCTCACCCTCTCCTGGGGGTGATGCGGCTTGGACTTGGCTCCCTCGGCCCAGTAGAGCGCGACTCCGGCGACGAACAATTCCCGGTCCGTCATGACGCCGATCTCCCGTTCGGCCTGCTCCTTCGCCTCCCTGCGCTCGGCTTCGCGGCGCTTCATCGTCGGCTCCCAGCCGCGCTTGCTGATCGCGGACGCCTCCTCCGGAGTGCGTTTCGGCGGTTTCGGCAGGTCCCGGACCCACAGGGAGATCGAGCTCTTCGAGCAGCCCAGCTCCAGCTGTATCCGGTCGTACGTGAGGCCCTTCAGACGCAGCTCGCGGGCCTTTTCGCGTTGGTCGTCCTTGGCCCGGGGGCGCTTGGTCCACTCCGGGGCCGGTTCGCCCTTCACGAGGCGGTTGAGGATGTCGTTGTTGTGGATGTGGAGGCGGTCGCGTATCTGGCGCAGGCTGAGGCCTTCCCTGCGCAGGGCGATCGCCTGTTCCCGGAGTCCTTCGAAGTCGGTGTATTTGCTGTTGAGTGCTGTCATGTAGGTGATCGTCCTAGGCAATATGTGCGACTGTCCCGCATAACAGGACGATTCATCAGTTCGAGGGACGGATAGCTGCTTGGTTCGGTAGCCGGAAAATGGGTCGCGGGCGCCCGTACGCTGGGAGACATGACCACAACGGGGGCACTTCAGGACGCGGCGGGCGTGACTGCTCGCGGCTGGTGGTGGGGGCGGCGGCGGAGTGCCGTGCTGGATGTGGGGCTGGCCGTCGTGTCGGCCCTGGAGTGCGGGCTCGAAGGGGCGCGGTTCGCGGATACGACCGGGTTGCTGGTGCCGCTGGGGGTGATCTTCGGGTTGCTGGCCGGTTCGGTGCTGCTGGTGCGGCGGCGGTGGCCGTTCGCGGTGGTGCTGGTCTCGATCGCGATCACCCCGGCGGAGATGGGTTACCTGATGGGGCTGGTGGGGCTGTATTCGCTCGCCGCCTCGGAGGCGCCGCGCCGGATTGTCGGGGCGCTGGCGGGGATGTCGCTGGTGGCGACGTTGATCGTGACGTTCGTGCGGGCGCGGCAGAACGTGACGGACAACGGTTTCGATTCGGCTGCCTGGTACGTGCCTCTGGTGGCGGTCCTGATGTCGCTGGGGCTGACGGCGCCGCCGGTGTTGTTCGGGCTCTATGTGGGTGCGAGACGGCGGTTGATGGAGAGCCTGCGGGAGCGGGCGGACAGCCTGGAGCAGGAGTTGTCGTTGCTCGCGGACCGGGCGGAGCAGCGTGCGGAGTGGGCGCGTACGGAGGAGCGGACCCGGATCGCCCGGGAGATGCATGACGTGGTGGCACACCGGGTGAGTCTGATGGTGGTGCACGCGGCGGCGTTGCAGGCGGTGGCGTTGAAGGATCCGTCGAAGGCGGTGAAGAACGCGGCGCTGGTGGGGGATATGGGGCGGCAGGCGCTGACGGAGTTGCGGGAGATGCTGGGGGTGTTGCGGGCGGGGGAGCAGGTGGCGGCGCGGGAGGCGGCGGGGGTGCCGTTGGCGGCGGTGGGGGTGGCGGCCGCGGCGGCTGCTGCGGCGGCTGCCGAGGATGGTCCGGGTATGGGGGACATAGAGGCGTTGGTGGGCCAGTCCCGGGATGCGGGGATGGTGGTGGAGCTGTCGGTGCAGGGGGCGTGGCGTCCGTATCCGCCGGAGGTGGAGCAGACGGCGTTCCGGGTGGTGCAGGAGGCGTTGACGAACGTCCATAAGCATGCGGCGGGGGCGAAGGTGCGGGTGCGGTTGGCGCATCGGGAGGCGGAGGTCGCGATGCAGGTGGAGAACGGGCCTTCGGACGGTGGTGCGCGGGACGCGGGGTTGCCGAGTGGGGGGAATGGTCTGGTGGGGATGCGGGAGCGGGTGACGGCGTTGGGCGGGGTGTTCGTGTCGGGGGTGACGGACGCGGGTGGTTTCCGGGTGTCGGCGGTGTTGCCGGACGGGCGTGCGGCTGCTGCGTGAGGTCCGGTCTCCGAGGTCCGGTCTTCGAGGCCGGTGTCCGAGGCCGGTGTTCGAGGTCCGGTGTTCGAGTTCTGCCGTCTGAGTTCTGACGTGTGAGGCGGCCGTGCGGGGTGGCCGTGCGGGGTGGGCCGGGGGCTGTCAGCCGGAGGTGAGGCGGGCCGGTTCCATGCCGGTGACCAGGGTGTGGAGTGCCTGGTCGATGTCGGCTCCGAGGTACCAGTCGCCGGTGTGGTCGATGCTGAAGACGCGGCCGGTGATGTCGATGGCGAGGACGGCTTGGCTGTCGCCTTCTTCGCCGAGGGGGCTGATCTCGGTGTCGAGGGCGCGGCCGAGGTCGGCGAGGGTTCGGGCGAGGTGGATGCCTGCCATGGGGTCGATGCGGAGGCTGGTGGGGGCGATCTGCCGGCCGGGTCCTGTGGGGGTGAGGTGCAGGCCGCCGAATTCGGCCCAGACTTCGACGGCGGCGGGGAAGACGGTGTGCCGGTGGCCGGCGGGGGTGGTGTGGGCGCGCAGGGCGTCGGCCCATTCCTCGGCTTGTCTTATGTCCCAGCGTCCGGGTTGCCAGCCTGCGTCGCGCAGTGCGGCGTCGACGGGTACGGGGAAGCGGGTGCTGTCGGGTTCGGGCATGGTCAGCTGTTCTCCGCGGGGTCGACGGGCCGTACGCCGAAGTGGGCGAGGAGCGCTGTGCAGGAGCGGCAGGGCGGGGCGTAGCCGCCGTGCAGGGGGTCGCCGTCCTCGCGGATCCGGCGGGCGGTGAGTTTGGCGCCTTTGAGGGTGCGGCGGGCTTCGCCGTGGGTGAGGGGTTTGCGGCGGGCGCGTTTGGAGCGGGTGGTTTCGGCGCTGGTGAGGTGGCGGGAGAGCAGGATCGCTTCGGGGCAGCGGCCGGTGAAGCGTTCGCGCTGGCCGCTGGTGAGGGTGTCGAGGAAGTCTTGTACGAGGGGGTGCAGGGCGGGCGGCTGGTTGCCTTTGCCCGCGGTGCTGGTGAAGGTTTCGCCGCGGACGGAGAGTGCGGCGGCGACGGCGGGCATGATGCCGTCGCGGCGTTGTCGGAGCGGGGGCGGGTGGTCCGGTTCGGTGCTGCTCCAGGTGAGGCGTGGGTCGCCGGACGTGTCGAGTGGTGCTGTGCGCATGGTGCTGTCCCTCCCGTGCCCGCGGCGGGTGGCCGCGGGAGTACACGTCCCCCGAGTTGGGTCTCAGCCTGCCAAATGTGACAGGGCGTAGGGAAGCTGGGGCGCGGATTGGGGTGTGGTGTCGCCGTTGGGTCACTCGTGCGTGACGGTTGGTCACGGGGATCGTGGGGCGGCGCCGGTGCGGGTGGGCGGGTGGTTGCGGGGTGGTTGCGGGGTGGGGGAGGAGCGTCGGGGTTCCCTCTTGTCGTACCGCTTAGGCTGTCGTGGACCAGGGGCTGTGGTGAACCAGCCGGAAGCAGCAGGGGGCAACCGCCATGACGACAGGTCGGCTCGGGCAGCAAGCCGCGCCACCGAACGCGGCCTATGCCGGGCAGGTCGTGCATTTCCCGGACCCGGTCCGGGCTGCCCGCCATCCCAGGGGTGTGCGGGTGGGTGATGACGGCTATCCGGACTTCTCGCCGTACGCGCGTGCCGCGGCGGAGATCGCGGAGCCTCCTGGGGGGTTCGGCGTGGATGAGTTGCGGCTGACGGACTATGTGTCGGCGAACGCGGCGCTGCACGCCGCGGGTCATGAGCTGTGGGACACGATTCCGCCGGTGGCGACCCCGCACGGCTGGACCTGGCATCATGTGCCGGTTTCGCGGAGGCTGGTGCTGGTGCCGGTCGAGGTGAAGGCGCTGCTGCGTCATCACGGTGGGTTGGCGACGGCGCCGGTGGATCATGACAAGCGGGGGACGCGTCCGCTGCGGGAGGCCCGGCCGGTGCATTTCGGTTTGCCGAAGGGTGCGCTGGCGGTGGGTGAGCAGCAGTTGCTGGGTGTGGAGGAGGATCTCGGTTACCGGCTGCCGGGGGCGTACCGGTCGTTCCTGAAGGCGGCGGGTGGGTGTGCTCCGGTGGGGGCGGCGCTCGATCCGGAGCTGGGGTTGCTGGTGGACCAGCCGTTCTTCACGGTGCGGGACGAGGCGGCGGTCAATGATCTGGTGTACGTCAACAAGTGTCTGCGGGACCATCTGACGAAGGACTATCTGGGCGTGGGTTTCGTCCAGGGCGGCATTCTGGCGGTCAAGGTCCGTGGTGAGCGGGCCGGTTCTGTGTGGTTCTGTGCGTACGACGACGCCCGGGACCGGGACGGCTGGGGTGTTCAGGAGCGTGTGGAGCGGTTGTTGCTGCCGTGCGGTGATGACTTCGACGTGTTTCTGGGGCGGTTGGCGGGTGGTCCGCCGGAGCTGGAGACCGTGGCGAACCTGATGGTGGACGGCGGCTTCGCGCGTGCTGTCCCGGTGGAGGGGTGAGCGCGGTGGTGACCTTCGCGCAGGCGCAGGAGCGCGCGGATGAGTGGGTGAACGGTGATGTGCCCGGTCACCGGCATCGTGAGGTGCGGGTGCGGGAGTTCGAGCTGGGCTTCGTGGTGTGGGCGGAGGACCGGGAGGGCGGTCCGCCGTCGGACGGTGGTCTGCAGCGGCTGGTGATCGCGCGGGACAGTGGTGAGGTCACGTTGTGGCCGGGGGTGCCGGTGGGTGAGGTGATCCGCCGGTACGAGGAGGAGTACGGGGCGCCGGTGGACGCGCCGGTGCCGGGGCCGCCGCAGCGGGTTGATCTGCATCAGACGTCGTTCTTGTTGAGCCCGCCGGAGTGGCTCCAGGACGCGGCGGACAAGCTCGGGATCGCGGACGGGCGGATGCCTCCGGCGCCGGCGGACGCGCCCGTTGACGCGCCTGTGCCTGCGGAGGCGCCTGTGCCTGCCGACGCGCCTGTGCCTGCGGACGCGCCTGTGCCCGTTGACGCACCGGTGCTTGCCGACGCGCCTGTGCCCGTTGACGCACCGGTGCTCGCTGATGCCGCTGTGCCCGCCGGTGTGCCCGTGGCCGATGCCGTGCCCACTGACGTGCCCGTGGCCGATGCTGTGCCCGCTACGCCGCCGGGTGTGCCCACCGGTGCCACGCCGTGGTCGGGGACCGACATGAACGTGGCGCCCGGGTCGGCCCCGGCGGAGGAGGGTTCGGTTCCGCTGCCGGCGACGGTCTTCGCGCCGCCGCTGTCCGGCGACGACATCGAGGACGCCCCGCGGCCCGCCGTTCCCGCGCAGGGCGGGGCCGTGCGACTCCCGGGGGCCGGCTCCGCCGATATCGCCGACGCCGCGACGAGCAAGGCGACCATGCCGCCGCGCGGCGCGCGCGGCGGCGGTCCGACGACTCCGCCGCCGCCGAGCGCCCCGGGTGTGCCGGGCAGGCCGCCGGGGGCGCCTCTGTCGGGAATGGCCCCGCCGCCGGGAATGACCCCACCGCCGGGGGCGACTCCGCCGCCGTCGGGTCCGGGTACGCCCGGGGCTCCGGCGGGCGGGTACCTGCCGACACAGCTCGTGTCGCATCCGGACCCGGAGAGCTCGGGGCCTCCCGGGCCGCCGCGTGTGCCGGGCATGCCGGGGACTCCGCTGCCTCCAGGGCCTCTCGGACCTCCCGGTCAGCCGGGGATGCCCGGGCCCCCACGGCCTCCCGGCTCCCCTGGTCCCGTGGGTGCGCCTCCTGGTCCTGCGGGCGGTGTGCACCAGGCCGCGACCATGTTCGCCGCTCCTGGCCAGGGCGGTCCGCCGCCGGCGGCCCCGCTGCCGCCGGGCCCGCCCGGTCCGCCCGGTATGCCGCCGTCCGCCCCGGGCCACGGCCCCGTACCCGGTCTCGTACAGCAGCCGCGGGCGCCGCGGCCTCCGGCGTACGGCTATCCGCGGCAGCCGGGCGGTCTGCCGGCCGTCGGTCCCGGCTATCAGGCGGTGCTGCGCTACCGGGCACCCGATGGTTCGGAGGCCCGGCTCATCCGCCGTTCCGCGCCCGGCACTCCGCATCCGGAGTGGCAGATCCTGCACGAGCTGCGTGCCATGAACGTGCCGCCGCAGCAGGTGCTGGAGCTGCACACCGAGCTGGAGTCCTGCGAGCTGCCCGGTGCCTACTGTGCCCGGATGATCCGGGAGACCTGGCCGCAGGTGCGGATCACGAGTGTCGCCCCGTACGGTCAGGATCACGCGAGCCGGCAGCAGGGGATGCGGCATCTGCTCACCCACCAGGGCGAGTTGCATCAGGTCGCGGACGGCCCCGCGCGGCCGGCGCCGGTGCGCGCGCCGTTGCCGCCGGTGGCGCCCGCGCCGCCGATCCCGCCGGAGGGGATCGCGCAGGAGCTGATGGGGGCGTTCGGTCCGCAGGCCCTCTGCCGGTACGACCAGCGGGCGGTGTCCCGGCAGGGTGTGCCGGACGTCGTGGCGCGGACACTGATGTGGGCGGGGCTGCCGGCTGATTTCGGGCCGTTCTTCTGGGCGCAGCCGGCTCAGCCCGTGGTGCCGACGCTGGCCGAGCTGGCGGCGCAGCGGCAGGTGCGGGCGGCTGCCGACGCGAGTTCGTATCTGGTGATGGGCAGCGACTTCGGCCGGGCGCTCTGTGTGCAGTACGGCACGGCGCACATCATGGCCGTGCCGGTCGAGGCGGAGGCGGGCGGGCAGGTGCTGCCGGTGCAGTTCGTGAACACCGGGCTGCCGGAGTTCACGCGCTCGCTGGCGCTGCTGGGCCGGATGTGGCGGCTGCGTTTCGGTCTCACCCCGGAGCAGGCGGGCCGTTGGACCGTTGACTTCCAGGCGCAGCTCGCGGCGCTCGACCCGGCGGCGCTGTCGTCGCCGGAGAACTGGTGGTCGGTGCTGCTGGAGCAGATGTGGGACGGGCTGCTGTGATCGGCGACCTGTGATCTGAAATATGTCCGGCCCGGTTCGGCCGAACGGCTGAGGCGCTCACCGCTTGATGCGGTGGGCGCCTCCGTCATTTCCGGCTTTCTCCGCGTGATGCCGCATCCTTGACCGGAATGGATGGCCGGAGTGTCGCATTATGAGCACTTCGCTTCGATCAAGCAGGATTGCGCCGGATGGCATTGTCTGTAGGTGTCTGCCGGTTGTTCCGGCCGCTTGCCGTGCCTCCGTTGTGCCCGTTGCACCTGTTATGTCTGTTGTCCTGGTATCTGTCGGTTGTCTGTCGGTTGTCTGTCGGAGGAAGGCCTCAGGATGAGTGCTGCACAGTTCTCGGCTCATGGCTTCGTGCCCGTGCGCGGTCGTGGCTACCGCCCCGAGCAGGTCGACCAGCGGGTCTCCGTGCTGTGCCAGCAGCGCGACGATCTCTGGGAACGCGCGGCCCGGCTCACGGTCCTCGCGAAGCGGATGGAAGGCGAGACGGATCTGCTGCGGGAGCAGGTGGCGGCGCTCGTACCGCAGACGTACGAGTCGCTCGGCGGCCGTGCCCAGCAGCTCCTGCTCCTCACGGTGGAGGAGGGCGAGGCGGTACGGGGCAGGGCGCGCGACGAGGGCCAGGCGCTGCTCGACGCGGCGGACGCGGCGGGGCGCGACATCCGGGACGCGGCCAGGGCGGCGGCCGACGCGGTACGGGCGGAGGCGGAGGCGTACGCCCAGCAGGTGCTGGAGGCCGCGCAGGGCGTGGCGGACGAGGAGCGGATCGAGGCGCGGCGCGAGATCAAGGAGCGGCGCGGGGAAGTGCTGGGCGTGCTCAAGGAGCGGCGCCTGCGTGCCGAGGCCGCCACCGACGTGCGGGAGCGGGCGCAGGCGGAGCGGCTGGAGGCGCTGGAGCGTGAATTCGCCGCCCGGGAGGCCGTGTTGGATCTCCAGCACGCGGAGCTCGCGGCGTACGCGCAGGCCGGGCTGATGGAGGCGCAGAAGGTGTTCTCCGACGCCGGGGAGCAGGCGCGGGGTGTCCAGGAGGACGCGCAGGCGCGGGCGGCGGAGCTGGTGGCCCAGGCGGAGGCGCGGGCGGAACGGGTGGGACGGGACACGGAGCGGGTGCTGCGGGAGCACACCGAGTCCCGCGAGGAGATGCAGGCGCACATGGCGCATGTACGGAACAGTCTGGCGGCGCTGACGGGACGGGCCCCGGCGGAGGGCTGAGGCCGGGGCGGGCGGCGGTGGCCGGGGACGGGTCTCCCGGGGCGGCGGTGCGCGGCCCCGGGCCGGGCGCCTGTCCCGTCCGGTCAGCCGCTGTCCTTCTCCGACAGGACCGGGAAGCGGCGGGGGGCCACGAAGATGAGGGCCAGCAGGGAGACGGCCGCCGCTGCCGCCGCGCCCAGGAAGACGTGATCGACCGCCGTGTCCACCGCCCGGCGCAGGTAGAGAGCCGCTTCGGCGGTGAGCGCGGCCGGGTTCTCCAGGGCGTGGCTGACCGCGTCCAGGTCCTTCGGCAGGGCCGGGTCGGGCGCGTGGGTGAGCCGGGAGGCGAGTATCCCGTTGGCGATGGCGCCGAAGAGCGCGGCGCCCACGCTCTGGCCGACCTGGCGGCAGAAGAGTATCGACGCGGTGGCCGTGCCGCGTTCCGACCAGCCGACCGTCGACTGGACCCCGACGATCAGGGGGAGCTGGAAGAGGCCGAGCGCACCCCCGAGCAGCAGCATGATCAGTGCCGGCTGCCAGGCCTGTCCGGGGAAGGGCAGGAGGGGGAAGGCGAGCAGGACCAGCAGGGCGCACGAGATGCCGATGATGGCGGTCTGGCGGAAGCCGATGCGGTTGTAGAGGCGGTTGGAGAGGGCCGCGCTGACCGGCCAGCTGAGGGTCATCGCGGAGAGGACGAAGCCGGCGGCGATGGGGCCGAGGCCGAGTACGGACTGGGCGTAGGTCGGCACGAAGACGGTCGGGGCGACCATCAGCAGGCCGAGTGCGCCGAGAGCGAGGTTGACGGCGGCGATGGTGCGGCGGCGCCATACCCAGCCGGGGATGATCGGTTCGGCGGCCCGGCGTTCGATGGTGACGGTGGCGGCGCCGAGGATCGCGGCGGCGCCGAAGAAGGCGAACGAGGGCCCGGAGATCCAGGGCCAGGCCACGCCGCCCTGGACGAGGGCGGTGAGCAGCAGCGCGCCGGTGGCGAAGACGGCCAGGGCGCCCGCCCAGTCGATCCGGGGGCGGGCCGAGGTGGCCGTACGGACCAGCTTGCGGGCGGGTTCGTGCAGGTAGCGGATGACCAGCCAGAGGGCGAGCGCGCCGACCGGGAGGTTGATGAGGAAGATCCAGCGCCAGTCCGCGTATCCCGCGAGCAGCCCGCCGACGGCGGGTCCCGCGACGGCCGAGGTGGCCCAGACCGTGGACAGCTTGGCCTGGATCTTGGGGCGTTCCTTGAGGGGGTAGAGGTCGGCGGCGATGGTCTGCACCGTGCCCTGGAGGGCGCCGCCGCCGAGGCCCTGGACGATGCGGAAGGCGATCAGCGAGGCCATGCTCCAGGCGGTGGCGCAGAGCAGTGAGCCGACGAGGAAGAGGATGATGCCCGCGATCAGGACGGGTTTGCGGCCGAAGGTGTCGGAGAGCTTTCCGTACACGGGCAGGGTGACGGTCACGGCGAGCAGGTAGCCGGAGAAGAGCCAGGAGAAGACGGCGAAGCCGCCGAGGTCGCCGACGATCTGCGGGACGGCCGTGGAGACGATGGTGCCGTCCAGGGCGGCGAGCGCCATGCCGAGCATCAGCGCGGCGACGACGGGTCCCCGGCCGCGCGCGGCGGGGGCTGCCGGGGCGGGATCCGGGGCCGGGCCGGCGGCCGGGGTCGCGGGTGCGGGCTGCGCCGGGGCCGAGGGAGCGGGCTGAGCCGGGATCGCGGGAGCGGGCCGCGCCGGGGTTACGGGCGTGGCCGGGGGAGCGGGCTGAGCCGGGGTCACCGGCATGGCCGGGGGCGGGGGTTCGGGTATCGCTCCGGTACGTCCGGTGTCCTCGGTACTTCCGCCGGCGCCGCTCACAAGATCCCTTCCCTATGCATGTATTTCCTGGGGACACCTTCTCATTCGCAGGTCACGGGCCGGGAGGGCGCACTCCGGGAGGACTCCGCGCGCGGGAACCCCACCCGTGAGCCCCGCCCGGCGGTGGCGCCCCCCAGGACCTGTCGCGAAAGTCCCGCCTGGCTCGCGACGCCTGGCACGCACACGCGCCGCGTTGTCGGAGTCGTCCACGTACGTCCCGTACGAGGACGGTCCTCCGCCCTGCGATGGCACGCACCGGACGCCGTGAGCCCCGCCCTTCGGGCGGACGGCGCTGCTTTCGCAACACCCCCTAGGGACTTCTCCTGACGCCGGACCGGGGGTCGTTCGTCCCGGTGGAGGAGGAGAAGTCCGTCTCGCGTTCCATACCGTGGTCCTACGGCTCGGGCGGGGCAGGCTCTGAGGCCCGCCGCAGGCACGGGGGTGGGGAAAACCCCAGGTGAAGACTGCGCTGCGCACCAGCGCGCCGGGGGCCCCGCGGACAGCAGACTCGGAACACACAGGATCACGCCATGCCGGCTCACGCAGCCGGTATGGCCGACATGGCTGACATAGGAGACTTACCGTGACAACGGCTGTGACCATTCCCAGGCGCGGGGGTGCTGGAGGGCGTACGGCCGTCGCGGCGCGAGCGCGGCAGGTCCTCAAGGCGTACGGGTCCGGGGAGACCCGGGTCGTCGCGCTGGACCACGTCGATGTGGACATCGCCCGGGGGCGGTTCACCGCGATCATGGGCCCGTCCGGGTCGGGCAAGTCGACGCTGATGCACTGCCTGGCCGGTCTGGACACGGTCACATCGGGCGAGATCTTCCTCGACGAGACCGAGATCACGAAGCTGAAGGACAAGCGCCTCACACAGCTGCGCCGGGACCGGATCGGGTTCATCTTCCAGGCGTTCAACCTGCTGCCGACGCTCAACGCCCTGGAGAACATCACCCTGCCCATGGACATCGCCGGCCGTAAGCCGGACGGGCCGTGGCTGCGGCAGGTGGTGGAGACGGTGGGGCTCGCCGACCGGCTGAAGCACCGGCCGACGCAGCTGTCGGGCGGTCAGCAGCAGCGGGTGGCCGTGGCCAGGGCGCTCGCCGCCCGGCCCGAGATCATCTTCGGTGACGAGCCGACCGGGAATCTGGACTCGCGGGCGGGCGCCGAGGTGCTGGGCTTCCTGCGCCGCTCGGTCGACGAGCTGGAGCAGACGATCGTGATGGTCACGCACGACCCGGTCGCCGCCTCGTACGCGGACCGGGTGCTCTATCTGGCGGACGGCCGGATCGTGGACGAGATGTCCCGGCCGACGGCCGACGCCGTTCTCGACCGGATGAAGGACTTCGACGCGCGGGGGCGGACCTCGTGACCGTCTTCACGACCTCGATGCGCAACTTCTTCGCGCACAAGGGACGGATGGCGCTCTCCGCCGTCGCGGTCCTGCTGTCGGTGGCCTTCGTGTCCGGGACGCTCGTGTTCACGGACACCATGAACACGACGTTCGACAAGCTCTTCGCCGCCACCTCCGCCGATGTCACGGTCAGCCCCGAGGCGGCCCGGGGCGCGAGCGACACCCCGGGGACCGGCAGACCCGAATCGCTGCCCGCCTCCGTCGTCGGGACGGTCCGGGCGGCGGACGGCGTCCAGGACGTCGAGGGCGCGGTCATGAGCATGAGCGTGACCGTCGTCGACGCCGACAACAAGAACATGGGCTCGACCAGCGGCGCCCCGACGATCGCCGGTAACTGGAACCGCAACGAACTCCGCTCGATGGAGATCACCTCCGGTCACGCCCCGCGCGGCCCGGCCGAGGTGATGGTCGACGCCGACACCGCCGGGAAGCACCAGCTGGCGATCGGTGACGAGCTGCGCACCATCGCGGTCACGGGGGACCTCACGGCGAAGATCTCCGGTATCGCCACGTTCACCGTCACCAACCCGGGCGCGGCGGTCGTCTACTTCGACACGGCGACCGCCCAGCGTGAACTGCTCGGCGCCCCCGGCCGGTTCACCCATCTCAACGTCACCGCGAAGCCGGGCGTCGGCGACACCGAGCTGAAGCGGGGAGTGGCGGCGGCGCTCGCGGGCGGACCGTACAAGCTCCAGACGCGGCAGGAGGCGGCGGACGCCAACCGCGCGGACGTCGGTTCGTTCCTGGACGTCATGAAGTACGCGATGCTCGGCTTCGCCGGGATCGCCTTCCTCGTCGGCATCTTCCTCATCGTGAACACGTTCTCGATGCTGGTCGCCCAGCGGACCAGGGAAATCGGTCTGATGCGGGCGCTCGGCTCCAGCCGTAAGCAGGTCAACCGCTCGGTGCTGCTGGAGGCGGTGCTGCTCGGTGTGTTCGGGTCGGTCGCCGGTGTCGGCGCCGGTGTGGGGCTCGCCGTCGGGCTGATGAAGCTCATGGCGGCCATGGGCATGGAGCTGTCCACGCGGGATCTGACCGTGCGGTGGACGACCCCGGCGATCGGACTCGCCCTCGGTGTCGTGGTCACCGTCGTCGCGGCCTACGTGCCCGCCCGGCGGGCCGGGAAGATATCCCCGATGGCCGCGCTGCGTGACGCCGGAACCCCGGCAGACGGCCGCTCCGGGTGGATCAGGGCGGTCCTCGGCCTGGTCCTCACCGCCGCCGGGACCGCCGCTCTGCTGACCTCGGCCAGGGCCGACGAGTCGGGCGAAGGGTCGCTGTTCCTCGGGGCCGGTGTCGTCCTCACGCTCATCGGCTTCGTCGTCATCGGCCCGCTGCTCGCGGGCGGGGTGATCCGGGCGCTCAGCGCGGTCGTGCTGCGGGTGTTCGGCCCGGTCGGCCGGATGGCCGAGCGCAACGCGCTCCGTAACCCACGGCGTACGGGAGCGACCGGCGCCGCCCTGATGATCGGGCTCGCTCTGGTGGCCTGCCTGTCGGTCGTCGGCTCCTCGATGGTCGCCTCCGCCGCCGATGAGCTGGACAGATCCGTGGGCGCGGACTTCATCGTCCAGTCCAGCACCGGCCTGCCGATCGTGCCGCAGGTCGAGGCGGCGGTGGAAAAGGTGCCGGGCATCGCACACGTCACCCGGTACAGGAGCATCGACGCGAAGCTGACCGCGCCCGACGGCACGACCGGGAGCGGAGACCTGATCGCGGCCGACCCCACGTACGCCCAGGACCTGCGCCGGGAGACCGTGGCCGGGGAGCTGTCGGCGGCGTACGTGAAGAACGCCATGTCGGTCGGCGACACCTACGCCACCGCGCACGGGATCACGGTCGGCGACAGCATGACGGTCGCCTTCACGGGCGGTGCGACGGCCCGGCTGAAGGTCGCCGCGATCACCTCGGACGACACCAGCATCGACGGCGGCGTGATGTACACGAACATCACGACCGCCGAGCGGTACCTGTCCGCCGACCGGATGCCCAAGAACCTGATCATGTTCGCGGTGGCCGAGGACGGCAGGGAGAAGGAGGCGTACGCGGCTCTCAAGGACTCGCTCGCCGCCTATCCGCAGTACACCGTGCAGGACAGGACCGACTTCAAGCAGGACCTCAAGGACCGGATAGGCCAGCTGCTCAACATCGTCTACGGCCTGCTGGCCCTCGCGATCATCGTCGCCGTGCTGGGCGTGGTGAACACCCTGGCCCTGTCGGTGGTGGAGCGGACCCGCGAGATCGGCCTGCTGCGCGCCGTGGGCCTCTCCCGCCGCCAGCTGCGCCGCATGATCCGCCTGGAGTCGGTGGTCATCGCCCTCTTCGGCGCCCTGCTCGGCCTGGGCCTCGGCCTCGGCTGGGGCACGGCGGCACAGAAGCTGCTGGCCCTGGAGGGGCTCGGCGTCCTGGACATCCCCTGGCCGACGATCGTGGCGGTCTTCGTCGCCTCGGCCTTCGTCGGCCTCTTCGCGGCACTGGTCCCGGCGTTCCGGGCGGGCCGGATGAACGTCCTGGCCGCGATCGCCACGGAGTAGGGGCGGTACGGTGGTGCGGTCCGGCCCGGTGGCGTCCTCCAACGCCACCGGGCCGGACCGCGTACAGCCACCGGCACAGCGCATCCTCGCGTCACCGTGTACACGATGACGCGTATATGGCTGAGAGCACTGTGACCGTACGAGAAGCCCGTGCGCACTTGGCGGACCACATCAATCGTGCCGAGCAGGGCACACCCACGGTGATCACCCGCAACGGCGTGCCCGTCGCGGCCGTGGTGCCGATCGAGGACTTCGACGCGCTGGAAGAAGCGGCCGATGTGCTGCTGGCCCGGGAGGCGGAAGAGGTCCTGGCCACGGGCGGCCCCACCGTGACCATGGCCGAGCTGTTGGCAGACCTGTTCGCCGAGCGCACAGACGACGCGGCATGAAATACGCGTTCCGGTTCACCACAGCGGCCCAGCGGCAGCTTCGTGCCATCGAGCGGCCCGCCGCCATGCGCATCCTCGCCGCGCTGACCGCGCTCGGTGACGATCCGTACCGTGAGGACGCGGACGTCAAGCAACTCAGGGGCTCGTCAGGTCTCTACCGGATCCGGGTCGGCAACCACCGGGTCGCCTACCAGGTCGAGGACGGCGAACTCATCATCCTCGTGGTCACGGTGGGCGACCGGCGCGATAGTTACCGGGGCATCTGACAAGCGGGCCGTCCGGAGCCCCGGGCTCCGGACGGCTACCTGTCCAGGAGCGTCACGCGTCGTCGAGCGCGCACGACCACGCGATGCCGTCGAGGATGTCGTGCTCGCTGACGACGACCTCGCGCGCGCCCGTGCGTTCCATGACCGAGAGCAGGATGAGCGAGCCGGCGGCGATCACGTCGACCCGGCCCGGGTGCATGACGGGGATCGCGGCGCGTTCTTCGTGGGTGGCCGTGAGCAGGCGCTCGGTGATGGCGCGGACCTGCTCGTACGACATGCGGGAGTGGTGGATCGCGGCGGAGTCGTACGCGCTCAGGCCGAGCGCGATCCCGGCCACCGTGGTCACCGAACCGGCGAGGCCCACCAGGGTGCGGGGCTCGCGCAGCGGGACGGTCTCTCCGGCGAGGTCGAGGGCCGCCTCGATGTCGGCACGGATCGCGTCGATCCCGGCGGGGGTGGGCGGGTCGCTGATCACGCCGTCCCGTACGAGGTGGCGTTCCGTCAGCCGTACGCAGCCGACGTCCACGGAGCGCGCGGCCCGTACCTCGGCGTCGCCGACGACGAACTCGGTCGAGCCGCCGCCGATGTCCACGACCAGGTAACTGTCCTGGCCCGGCAGCTCCTTGGTGGCGCCGGTGAAGGAGAACGCCGCCTCCTGGTCGCCGGTGATCACCTCGGGCTCGACGCCGAGGATGTCGCGCACCCCACGGACGAATTCGTCGCGGTTCTCGGCGTCGCGCGAGGCGGAGGTGGCCACGAAGCGGATCCGCTCGGCTCCGTGCTCCTTGATGGCGGCGGCGTACTCGCGGCAGGCGGCGAAGGTGCGCTCCAGCGCCTCGGGGGCGAGGCGGCCCGTCCGGTCGACGTCCTGACCCAGCCGGACGATCGTCATCCGCCGGTCGAGGTCGGTCAGCTCGCCCGTGCCGGGGTGGGCGTCGGCGATGAGCAGGCGGATGGAGTTCGTACCGCAGTCGATGGCGGCGACCCTGGTCATGCGGCTGTCTCCCTCTCACCGGGCGTCAGGCAGGGAGTCACGCAGGGGCCCTTGCTCCACCACTCCGGCAGCATCGCCAGCGCCTCGTCGCCGAGCGGGTTCACCCCGGGGCCCGCCGCCAGCGAGTGGCCGACCAGGACGTGCAGGCACTTCACCCGGTCCGGCATACCGCCGGCGCTGGGGAAGCCCTCCAGCACGTCGATGGCGTCACGGCGGGCGATGTAGTCCTCGTGGGCCGCACGGTACGCGGCGGCCAGCTCGGGGTCGGTCGTGAGGCGCTCGGTCATCTCCTTCATGACGCCGTTCGCCTCCAGCGTGCCGATGGCCGAGGCCGCGCGTGGGCACGTCAGGTAGTACGTCGTCGGGAAGGGGGTGCCGTCGGGGAGCCGGGGGGCGGTCTCGACCACGTCCGGCTGCCCGCAGGGACAGCGGTGCGCGATGGCACGCAGCCCGCGCGGCGGGCGGCCGAGCTGTTCCTTGAAAGCGGCGATGTCCGCCTCGGTGGGCTCGGTGCGTTCGGTCTGCGGAGGGGGCGTGTCCATGCCTGCCTTGGTTCTACGGTTCTACGGTTCTTCGGACTTCGTACGTCGGACTGCTTCGTGTGCTGCTTGAGGCTTCGTACCGCTTCGTGCTGCGGACCGCTTCGGACTCCGGCGTGCCGCGACGTCCGCCGCGGACCTGCGGTCGTCCTACCTGTCCGGGCGGTCGGCGTTGTCGACGCCGTCCAGGACGTTCGAGTACCAGGGGCGGTCGGTCGCTCCCCGTTCCTCGCGCTCCTGCTTCACCGCTGCCGGATCGATCATGGTGAAGGCGGTCTCACCCGGCATCAGGTAGTGCAGATGCTCGCGGGCCTGCCGCTGGATGTACGCGTCGTCCTGGAGCCGCGCCTTCTCGTCGCGCAACTCCTCGACCCGCTGCTTCGCCTCGGCGGTGAGCCGCTCCTGGTCGGCGATCTCGTCCCGCTGCGACACGTACTGCCGCATCGGATACGCGAGCGCCACCACCAGCGTGCAGACGACCAGGGCGAGGAAAGCCGCCCGGCCGGTGAGCCGCGAGCGGCGGTCCTGCCTGCGGCTCTGCGAGCGGTAGACACGGGCGGCGGTCTGCTCACCGAGCACCCGCAGCCTGGTCGCGGTGGAGAACCGGTCCCGGTTCCCGGCCATGTCCCGCCTCCCCTGTTACGTGCGTACGTCCCCGGACACGGTACGGGACCGGGGCCGGGGACGTGACGACGACGGGCGGGTCGGCGCCCGACGGACCTGACGCCCGTTCTGTCACCGACCGCGCGACGCTACCGCCGACCCGCTCAGACGGAGCGGAACCGCGGGAAGGCGCTGCGACCCGCGTACACCGCCGCGTCGTCGAGGATCTCCTCGATGCGCAGCAGCTGGTTGTACTTGGCGACGCGCTCGGAGCGGGCCGGGGCGCCGGTCTTGATCTGGCCGCAGTTGGTGGCGACGGCGAGGTCGGCGATCGTGACGTCCTCGGTCTCACCGGAACGGTGGGACATCATGCACTTGAAGCCGCTGCGCTGCGCCAGCTCGACGGCGTCCAGGGTCTCGGTCAGCGAACCGATCTGGTTCACCTTGACGAGCAGGGCGTTGGCCGAGCCCTCCTCGATGCCACGGGCGAGGCGCTCCGGGTTGGTGACGAAGAGGTCGTCGCCGACGATCTGGACCTTGGTGCCCAGCTTGTCGGTGAGGGTCTTCCAGCCGGCCCAGTCGTCCTCGAACAGCGGGTCCTCGATGGAGACGAGCGGGTACGAGGCGACGAGCTCCTCGTAGTACTCGGTCATCTCGGCGGCCGAGCGGGACTTGCCCTCGAACTCGTAGGCGCCGTCCTTGTAGAACTCGGAGGCGGCGACGTCGAGCGCGAGCGCGATGTCCTTGCCCGGGGTGTAGCCGGCTTCCTTGATGGCCTCAAGGATGAGGTCCAGCGCGGCGCGGTTGGACTCCAGGTTCGGCGCGAAGCCGCCCTCGTCGCCGAGGCCGGTGGACAGGCCCTTCTGCTTCAGGACCTTCTTGAGGGTGTGGTAGACCTCGGCACCCCAGCGCAGCGCCTCGGAGAAGGACTCCGCGCCGATCGGGGCGATCATGAATTCCTGGATGTCGACGTTGGAGTCGGCGTGCGACCCACCGTTCAGGATGTTCATCATCGGAACGGGCAGCAGGTGCGCGTTCGGGCCGCCCAGGTAGCGGAAGAGCGGCAGGTCGGACGCCTCGGAGGCGGCGTGCGCGACGGCGAGGGAGACGCCGAGGATGGCGTTGGCGCCGAGCGACGACTTGTCCGGGGTGGCGTCCAGGTCGAACATGGCCTGGTCGATCAGGCGCTGCTCGGTGGCGTCGTAGCCGACCAGCTCGGGGCCGATCTGCTCGATGACGGCGAGGACTGCCTTCTCGACACCCTTGCCCTGGTAGCGGTTCTGGTCACCGTCGCGGAGCTCAAGGGCCTCGAACGCACCGGTGGAGGCACCGGAGGGGACAGCAGCACGACCCGTGCTGCCGTCGTCGAGGCCGACCTCGACCTCGACCGTGGGGTTGCCTCGGGAGTCGAGGATTTCCCGGGCTACGACGACGTCGATGGACGGCACGAGCATCTCCTTCTGGGATGTGACGCTTGAAGTGCAGGGTCTCTTGGCCTTGCGACATGAGCCTAACGGGCCCGGGGTCTCCGGCCTGCCGGTGCCCGCCCGATGGGACGAAAAGAGGCCCCCATCACGGCCGGAACGGACATAACACCCACGGTGTGGACGGGGCCCGCGCCCGGACGCGCGTCCGGACACGCGCACCGGGAAACGCGCACCGCCCGGTACGCGGGATTCCGCCCGGTACGCGAAACCCCGGCCCGGCGCGATCGGGGGCGTCGCGCCGGGCCGGGGTGGCCGGCCGGGAATGGGGTGACCGGCCGGGAACGGGTCAGCTGAGGTGCAGCCGCTGACCCGGGAAGATCACATCGGCGTCGCGGACGATGTCCTTGTTCAGGTCGAACAGCTTCTTCCAGCCGCCCTTGACGTGGTGCGAGGCGGCGATCTTCGAAAGGGTGTCGCCGGACTTGACCTTGTAGTCGCCGTCGCCCTTCTTGATCGTGGTGGGGCGGCTCGCGCCGCGCGAGGCGTGCTGCTCGGTGGTGCGGGTGGGCTGCGGCGCCTGCGCCTGCCGCTGGGGGGCGGCCTGCTGGGTGCGCTGCGGCTTCGGCTGGGCCTGCTCCTGCGTGCCGGAGCCGGCGGATCCGCCGGTGTACGCGGCGTTGGACAGGTTCACGCCACAGCTCGGCCAGGCGCCCTTGCCCTGACCGGCCAGGACCTTCTCGGCGATGGTTATCTGCTGGGACTTGGACGCCAGGTCGGCGCGGGGCGCGTAGGCGGTGCCGCCGTACGCGGCCCAGGTGGACGAGGTGAACTGGAGGCCGCCGTAGAAACCGTTGCCCGTGTTGATGGACCAGTTGCCGGTGGACTCGCACTGGGCGACCCGGTCCCACTCGGAGGTGGTCGCGGCGGAGGCGGACGTGGTGGCGAACAGCGGGGCCGCGAGAGCGGCACCGGTGATGCCGGCGAGCGTGGCGTAGCGGAAGGCCTTGGACGGACGGGCGTGCTTGGCCTTGACGGAACGCAGCTGCATGAAGTTCTCCTCACCGACGCCTACGAGGTCAGCTGTCGGGTTCGGGCCAAGTGAGTTGCCCGGCCGCGTGCTTGCACACGCGGCTCCACCCCGAGCCGGTCACCGGCCGTCTCTCGACGGCCGTGAACGGCAGCGAACCTTGGGTCCCCCGCTCCTGCCTTCGGCGCTTGACGCGACGACTACTCCCTCGGCCGACGGCAGGATTCGGCGTGCCGGTCGAAGGGGCCCGCGGTGCGAGCGGTTCAGACCGTAATCACAGGCCCACCGGTTGTTCAAAGAAGAACATCCGGGAAAAATCGCCCGTACCCCCCACCGTGAGCCGGTTGTTTCCGCAGGTGGGCGGGGGATCGGGCCAACCGGGGGGCCAAAAGGCCCTAGTTACGGCAAAGAGACCCTTGTCTCACTCGTACAGAAGTGGACATAGGGTCTCTAAGTGCCCGTGGGAGCGGCCTTACTTCACGCCGAGATCAAGGCTCTGGCCAGGGAGGATGAGGTCGGGGTCGGAGCCGACGGTGTCCTTGTTCGCCTCGTAGATCGCGGTCCAGCCGCCGGACACCTTCTGCTGGTCCGCGATGTTCCAGAGGGAGTCGCCGGGGAGGACGGTGTAGGGGGCGTCGGCGGCGTCCGCCGCGCCGGTGCCGCCGCCGGTGATGGCGTCCGTCGAGCCATCCGTCACGCCGTCCGTGATGCCGCCCGCGATGCCATCCGTGACGTTTTCGGACCCTCGTGCCGATCCGTCACCTCGTGAGGCATGGCGGCCGGATTCGCGCTCTTCGTCCGTATTGTCGGATGTGGCATCGTTCGGGGCGGCCGTGCCACGGTGCTTGCCCGTGGCCGGATCGCTGTCGTCCTGGCCGGTGGCGTCCGTCGCGCCCGAGGCTCCGGAGGTGGGCGCCGTGGAGGAACCGGATCCGGTCCGCTCGTCCGCCGACCCCTTCGTACCCGTGCCGGTGCCCGTCGCACTGTCGCCGCCGGTGCTCGCGCCCGGTGAGGGGGTGGACGCCGCGGCGCCGGTGCTCCGGCTCTCCGGCGCGGTCTCGGCGCCCCGGGGCACGGAGCCGGGGTTGACGTCGGGCAGGGTGCCGTCGTTCGTCAGGCCCGAGAGCGGCGCGCAGCTCGCCCAGGCCTTCGGCCCCTGGGCGGCGAGCACCTTCTCCGCTATCGAGATCTGCTGGGCGCGGCTCGCGAGGTCGGCGCGGGCGGCGTACTGCGCGCCGCCGAAGCTGTCCCAGGTCTGCTGGGACAGCTGGAGCCCTCCGTAGTACCCGTTGCCGAGGTCCGCGCTCCACATGCCACCGGTCTCGCAGTCCGCGACGCGGTTCCAGGTGGTGGCGTCGGCGGCACCGGCGGCGCCGGCGCCGAGCAGCGGGATGGCGATGGCCGATCCGGTCACCCCCGCGGCGACGATCAGAGCGGGGGCCTGGCGAGGCCGACGGTGTCTGCCGTTCCCGGAGCGCATGCGGTTGCCTTCCGTGTGACTGTCCGTACGGCCGCGGCGGACGGCCGCCGGGCCGTGGTGATCGTGTAGATCGTCGTGAACGTAGCGGTACTCGAACGCTTGTCACAAGTCGATGCAGCGGAGATCACATGAAAGTCACGGTATTGATGGCGCGTCAGTTCTGCGCAGGCCCGTCGCAGGCCCGTCGTCGGCTCGGCACCGGCCCGCCACCGGCACCGCTGCGGCCGTGTGTTGGCCGGATGCCGGCGCGGCGTCAGCCGGACGTGGGCGTGAACCGCACCGGCAGCGTGCGCAGCCCCCGCATGATGAGTCCGCCGCGCCACCGCAGATCGGCGGGATCCTCCGCGAGCCGGACGTCCGGCAGGCGCGTCAGAAGCGTCGCGAGCGCCGACTGCCCCTCCAGCCGGGCGAGCGGCGCACCGAGGCAGTAGTGGATGCCGTGCCCGTATCCGAGATGCTGGTTGTCGCGCCGCCCGAGGTCGAGGACATCCGCGTCCGCGAAGCGCTCGGGGTCGCGATTGGCGGCCGCGAGGACGACCAGGACGGGATCGCCCGTCGCGATCGGCTGCCCGCCGAGCGTCAGCGGCTCGGTGGCGAACCGCCAGGTCGCGATCTCCACCGGCCCGTCGTACCGCAGCAACTCCTCGATGCCCGTCGCGAGCAGCTCGCCCTCGCCCGCGTGCAGGGAATCCTGGAGCCGTTCGCGCTGTCCGGGGTCGCGCAGCAGGGCGAGCACGCCGTTGCCGATCAGGTTCACCGTGGTCTCG
Organism: Streptomyces sp. NPDC051569; assembly: GCF_044454085.1. Lineage (NCBI taxonomy): Bacteria > Bacillati > Actinomycetota > Actinomycetes > Kitasatosporales > Streptomycetaceae > Streptomyces > Streptomyces sp. NPDC051569. Next base: position 59,149 of record NZ_JBITDJ010000014.1, on the reverse strand, counting down.
AAACCGGCGAACAGGATGATGAAGGCCATGGCGGCGGCCTCGTTCTCGGTCAGATGTTCGCCGTGATCGCTGGACCGGATCAGATCGGAGATCAGGTCGTCGCCGGGGTTCTCCCTCTTGCGGTGGATGAGCTCGGCGAGATAGGCGCGGATCTTCTTCACGGCGCGTGCCACCCCGCCGCGCGGCCCGCCGCTGTGCCGGATCATCATGCCGGCCCAGTCCCGGAAGTCGTCCTGGTCCTCGGGCGGCACCCCGAGGAGATCGCAGATCGCGTAGATCGGGAGCGGGAAGGCGAAGTCGTGGATCAGGTCCGCCTCGCCCTTGGCGGCGAAGCCGTCGATGAGCTGGTCGGTCAGCTGCTGTACGCGCGGGGCGAACTCGGCGACCCGGCGCGGCGTGAACGCCTTGGACACCAGCCGCCGCAGCCGGGTGTGGTCCGGCGGATCGATGTTCAGCAGATGCGTCATCAGCTCCGCCTTGCGCTCCCCGGGGATCCCCGTCTTCCCCTTCGCGTGCGCCGGCTCGGCGTGATGCACCGGGTTCTTGGAGAGCCGCGCGTCGGCCAGGGCCTGCCGGGCATCCCCGTACCGCGTCACGAGCCACGCCTCGACGCCACTGGGCAGGGCGGTCCTGTGCACGGGCGCGTGCTCGCGCAGCCAGGCGTAGGCGGGATACGGGTCGGTGGCGAACTCCCAGGTGAAGAGCTCGGGCGCGGGGGATGACGACATGCCCCGACAGTAACGCCGGCCGGGCACCGGGCCGCCGGCGCTCCGGGCTTCCGGGCTTCCGGGTTCCCGGGTTCCCGGGCCCCGGACTTCCGGCACTCCGGCCCCTCACGGCTCCCGTTGTACGGCCGTCCGGCGATGCGGCTGTACAACGTATGGCGGCCGTACGCCTGTACGCCTGTACGGCCGTACGGCCGTACGGCGGCACGGCGGCACGGCCGTACGCCTAGACGGCGTGCCCCTCGGCCGCGCGGATCGCCTCCCGGTAGGTACGGGCCGCCGCGCGCAGGGCCGTCTCGGGGTCGATCCCGTCCCGTTCCGCGCGTACGGCGAGGGCGAGGAGCTCGGCGCCGATGCCCCCGCCCGCCGGGAGGGGGACCTCCAGGGCGGCGGTGCGGACGCGGCCCGCGAGCTTGGAGGCGAGGGCGAGGCCGGGCTGGCCCAGGGGGACGCCGTCGGTCACCGAGTCGCGCTGCTTCTCGACCGCCTTGGTCCGGAGCCAGTGCGCCTTGACGTCCTCGGGGGTCTCGGCGGTCTCGTCGCCGAAGACATGGGGATGGCGGTGGATGAGCTTCTCGACGATCGTGGCGGCCACGTCGTCGATGGAGAACGGCTCGATCCCCTCCTCCAGGCCCTCCTGCGCGATCCGGGCGTGGAAGACGACCTGGAGGAGTACGTCTCCGAGTTCCTCGCGCAGCTCGTCGCTGTCGCCGTCCTCGATCGCCTCGACGAGTTCGTACGCCTCCTCGATGCCGTACTTGGCGAGGCCCTTGTGCGTCTGGGTGGACGACCAGGGGCACTCGGTCCTGATCCGGTCCATGACCTGCACGAGGTCGAGGAGCCGGGCGCCGGGCAGGTCGTACGAGCCGGGGAGCAGCTCCAGGTCGGGCATCGACACGCGGCCGGAGCCGGCCAGCCGGGCGAGGCCGTCGGTGAGCGCCGTATCGGTGCCGTCGCCCCCGGAGGCGGGGACGACCACGACCGTACGGCCGCCGGCACACGCGTCGAGCAGTTCACGCGCGGTGGGCGCGGTGTGCTCGACGGTGATGCCGGCCTCGCGCAGATACGGCAGCTGCGGGTGGCCGGCGTCGGCGCACAGCACCCGGTCGGCGGCGTGCAGCGTCTGCCAGGCGGGCCAGGACAGCAGGCCGGGCGCGACCCGGTGGCTGGCGGTCAGCAGGACGATACGGCCGGGGGCCTCGGGAGCTTCGTTTGTCACTCCACGAACCTACCTCCGGCCGGTCCCGGCGTGTCGGCCGCTACCGATGTACGGTCCCGGACACCGGTGGCGGCCGACGGGCCGGCGCCCGTCACGCGTCGGAGGGCTCCTGCTGCGGTGCCTGCACGGTGACCTGCTTGATCCACGGCGTCTCGGCCTCGCCGAGCGTGACCTGCTGGTAGTTCCAGCTGCCGTAGCGCGGATTGACGTCGACACCGAGCTTCTCCGACGTCCTGGTCAGCGCGGCGAGGAACGCCTGCACGCCCTGCGGTGTCGAGACGTCGGTGCCGAGTGCCTGGGCCAGCTTGCCGAGCAGTACGTCACGGCCGATCGCGCTGTCGATCTGCCCCGGGGCGAACGCGCGCTGCTGGAGCAGCATCATCGCGAGCTGCTTCTCGCCGCCCGACTGAGCGGCGGCCTGCTGCCGGGTGGTCTGGATCTCCTTGCGGCTGGTCGTCACCCCGGCGTCGTCGGCGGCCCGCCGCAGAATCCGGTCGAAGATCATGTTGTTCAGTTTGATCTGGTTGAGCTGCCCGGTGTTCTTGATGAGCTGCGCGGACTCCTGCGACGCCTCCTGCGCGGTCCGGACCTCGCGCACCTGGGCCTGCAGTGCGGACACCTCGATCCGCTGCCCCCCGACGACCGCCGCCGCTCCTGGGTGCGCGTCGCTCCCACACGCGGTGAGCAGGGGGGCCGCGGCGAGAAGCGCGGCGGAGAAGGAGAGCGCGGTGCGACGGCGGCGGTGCAAAGGGGGCCTCCCGGCGTGATTGTGCGGCGATGCACAAAGACCTTGCGGTGATCGATGTTAGGCAGTCGGCGTGGCCTGGGCCACTGGTTCGACCAACGATTCACGGGGAGATTCGGGTGCGCGGCCCGGTGGGGCGGCGGTCGGGGGCGTCCGCGGTGCCGTCACCACCGCCTCGCGGGGCCCGTACGGCGGTCCCCTCCGTCGGGCCGGCCGGTAATCCGCGCCCCCACAGCGGCAGTTCACCCCTCGGTCACCTCCACGGCCCCCCTGTTCATTCCGTCGCCGTCGAGCCGTTCACCGGACGCCGCCTACGGTCCCTCTACTGGAAGCTGCCGCCACGCAGGCCTCCCCCCGGGCCTTCCGCGCCCCGCCGGTCTCCTGGCCTTCCGCCGTATCCAGCGCTTCCGGCCCCGCCCGGACGTACGCGGCGGCGCCCCACGCTCCGGAACCGACGAACGGAACGAACGGAATGACTCACGCGACCCTGGCCCGAACGCCGGAACCGGCACCCGGGCCGGAGAGCCTCCCGACACCCTCGGCGGCACCGGCCCCCCAGCACAACCGGATGCGCGCCCTCGACGGGCTGCGCATCCTGGCGGCGCTCATGGTCTGTGTCTTCCACTACGCGGGCAAGGGCCAGGCGAGCGAGGTCTGGAACGGGTCTCCGAAGGAGCTGTTCCCCGACCTGTCCGCCTTCGCCACCTACGGTTCCCTGGGTGTGCAGCTCTTCTTCGTCATCAGCGGCTTCGTCATCTGCATGAGCAGCTGGGGCCGTTCGCTCGGGGACTTCTTCCGCTCCCGTGTCTCGCGGCTCTACCCCGCCTACTGGGTGGCCATCGTGCTGACCACCGCCGCGTGCGTCGCGCTTCCCTGGGTCTCCAAGCCGCTGCGCCTCGACGAGGTGCTGGTCAACCTGACGATGCTCCAGCAGCCCGTGGGCGTGGGCCGGGTGCTGGGCGTGTGCTGGACCCTGTGGGTCGAGGCGCGTTTCTATCTGCTCTTCGCGCTCTTCGTGGTGTGGAAGGGCGTCACCTACCGCCGCGTCGTGATCTTCTGCTGTCTGTGGACCGTGGCCGGCGGACTGGCCCGGGTCGCCGACACCCCGCTCACCGACGAGATCGTGATGCGCGACCACGCGCCCTTCTTCATCGGTGGTCTGGCGCTGTACCTGATCCACCGGTACGGCAGCGACCTGTTGCTCTGGGGCATCGTCGCCACCAGCTGGCTCCTCGGCCAGCGCTACGCCACCACCGCCCTGTGGGACCCCAACGCGACCAACGTCTACCTGGAGCGTTCCCCGTACGTGATCCTGCTGATCGTCACCTTCGCGTTCGCGTCCGTGGCGGCGGTGGCCCTGGGCTGGCTGCGCTGGGCGAACTGGCGCTGGCTGTCGGTCGCCGGAGCGCTCACCTATCCGTTCTATCTCGTCCACGAACATCTCGGCTGGTTCACGATCGCCATCCTGCGCAGGTACTTCGGCCTGGAACCGAGGCTGACCTTCGTCACCACGATCGTCGCGATGCTGGTGCTGGCGTGGCTGATCCACCGGCTGGTGGAGAAGCCGTTCGGTCCGCGCCTCAAGCGCACGATGAAGCGGCAGGCGGAACGACTGGCGGTACGGCTGCGCACGTGAGGACGGGCCGGAGACGATCCGGTGACGGCCCCGACAGCCGCCGCGTGGTCCTGACGACCGCGCGGCGGCGGGGGTCAGCGTCCGGCTTCCGGCGCGTGGTCCGGGCGGAGCAGAATCGTCCGGGAGACGGCGAAGGTGATCGGGACGGCCGCCGCCGCGGTGATCAGCGGCGCGTAGCGGCTGCCCAGGTGCAGGACGTCCACCAGCAGGTACACGCCGCTCGTGGTGATGACGAAATTCGCGGCGTTGGTGAGCGGGAAGAGCAGGAACTTCCGCCACGTCGGGCGGCTCCGATAGGTGAACCGGCTGTTCAGGAAGAACGAGCCGGTCATGCTCAGCACGAACGCGACAACGTGCGCCGCGACATACGGCAGCAGGTGGAGCAGCAGGAGATAACAGCAGTAGTACGTGCCGGTGTTGACCACGCCGACCAGGGCGAACCTGATGATCTGCTCCCGGACCGTCATCTGCGTACGCGCTCTTCCCGGCTCCGCGGTGGCCCCGCCCGGTGCGGAAGCCCGTGCCGGGAGTGTGGCACAGGCCGGTGCCCCGCCCTCCCCACCTTCCCTCCTCCTCGCTTCGCCTCCCCACCCGCCCTCCCCACCCGCTCTCCCCACCTCCGCCCTTCCACCGGGCCGTTGATCTCCGAGCATCAACGGTTCATCTGTTCACCATCCGCTGGTGGTCCCCGGCCCGGTAGTGCGGCGTACGTTCCGCACATGTCATTCCTCCTCAGAAACCGGCTGACCAAGCGGATCGTGCGGCCCGCCGCCACCCATGTCGACAGGCGCGTGGACAAGCGGGTGGACAAGCGCATGGAGCAGCGCGTCGACCGGCGCGTGGACCAGCGCGTCGACCAGCGGGCGAAGCCCGCCGTGGACGCGCTGCGCACCGACCTCGAAACCCTGCGCCGCGAGGTGGCCGAGCTGCGCCGTCACCAGTACGCGACCAGCCTGCTGTTCGACCGTACGGGCCGCGTCAACGACCGGGTGCCGAACGCCGCCGAGGTCGACACCCTGGTGCGTGAGATCGCCGAGTTGACCGGGGAGGACAGTGCGTACGCCCGCCGCGATGTCACTGTCGCCTTCCGCAACGTGGTCGCGCTGGAGGCGCTCGGGGTCGGCCGGCTGGCCGGTACGACCTACAACGTGTGCGGCAAGCTCGCCGCCGTCCCGCTGCTCGCCCCGCCCAACGAGGACGTGCTGGAGATCGGCACCCTGCACGGGCTCTTCGCGGCGACGCTGACCCGGATGCTGCACCGCGCGGGCCTGGAGGCGCGGCTGACGATCGTCGATCCGCTGGCGGGCAGTCAGCTGCAGCCGGGCGCGAAGCAGGGGGCCGAGCCGACCGGTACGCCGGTACGGATGGATGTCGTCCGCGCCAACCTGGCTCTGGCCGGCCGCGCCGGCGCCGAGGCACGGATCCAGCGGGGGCTCTCGGGCGATCCTGAGGTGCGGGCCGCGGTCTCCGACCGCCGCTACGGCGTGATCGTGGTGGACGGCGACCACTCGAAGGAGGGCGTGCTGGCCGACCTGGAGTGGGTCGAGGAGATCATCGCGCCCGGCGGGATCGTCGTCGTCGACGACTACGGGGACAAGAGCTGGCCGGGTGTCCAGCAGGCCGCCGACCAGCATCTCGCCGGTGGCGCTTCGCGCCTGGAGATGCTGGGGCGGGCGGCCACCTCCGCCTTCCTGCGGGCCCGCGCCTGAGCACGGCCCCCCAGGGCCGGGCGATCCGGGACCGGCCTCTCCAGCACCGGCCTCTCCAGCACCGGTCTCTCCGGGACCGGTCCCTCAGCGGTCGCGGAACTGCTGCTGGCGGTCGAGGGCGCGGCGCAGCTCGGCGGGCAGGGCGTGGTGCGGGCCGTACGCGCGCTCCGTGTCCCACAGCAGGGACTGGAACTGCTGCCGCGCCGCCGTGTGATCGCCGACCGCGAGCAGCAGATGTCCGATGCGGTGCCGGATGTCGAAGGCACGGCCCGGGTCGTCGCCGGGCCGCTGCCCGCTCTGGTGGTACGGGAGCACCGCGCGGTACTCGGCCAGAGCGGCGGCCGCGTCGCCGAGTTGCTCCAGGCACTGCGCCGCGTCGTAGCGGTACTGGAGCGTCCCCGCGTCGCCGGGCCCGGCCTCCGCGGCCCGGTCGTCGGCGAGCCGGCGCAGCTCGGGCAGGGCCCGGCGGTACTGGCCGTCGTCCATCAGCGTCGCCGCGTACTGCTTGCGCAGGATGCGGACGACGGGGGAGCGCTCGCCGTGCTCGGCGGCGGCCGCCGGGAGGATGGCGCCGAGGATGTCCACGGCCTGCGTGATGCTGCCCTCGCCGAGGAGGCGCTTGACCTCGTCGACGGCGGCGGCGACGTCGGGGCGGTCCGCCGCGACAGGCGTGTGCCGCGGGGGTGCGGGCACGGACGGCGGGGTGGCGGCCCGGTCGGGCCAGGGGGCGTACGGGCGGCTGAAGGGGCGCGTCGGATCGAGCGGGCCGGCCCCGTGGCCGCCACGCGGGGGCAGGAGCGGGGCGAGCTGCTCGTACACCTCCTGGGCGCCGGCGGGGCGGTGCTGCGGGTCCTTGGCGAGCAGCCGCAGGACGAGCGCTTCCAGCGCCTCGGGGACTTCCGGCCGGAGGCCGCGGATCGGCCGTGGCGGTTCGTACAGGTGGCGGTGGAGCACGCCGAGCGCCGTGGAACCGGCGAACGGGACTTCGCCGCTGAGCAGTTCGTGCAGGAGCACGCCGACGGCGTACAGGTCGGTGTACGGGCCGACCGCGCCGCCCATCGCCTGCTCGGGAGCCATATAGGCGGGGCTGCCGATGGGGGAGCCGGTGTGGGTGAGGCGGGTGGTGTCGGTGTCGATGACGGAGGCGACGCCGAGGTCGAGGACGGTGACCGTGCCGTCGGGCCTGACCATCACGTTCCTCGGCTTGAGGTCGCGGTGGACGATGGGCACGGCGTGCACGGCGGCGAGGACCGCGCACAGCTGGGCGGCGATCGCGACGGCCCACGGCCACGGGTACGGGTCGTGTTCGGCGAGGTGGTCGGCGAGGTCCGCGCCCTCGACGTACTGCATGACGAGGTAGAGGTCCTCCTCGTCACCGCCCGCGTCGTGGACGGTGACCAGGCCGGGGTGGTCGACCTGGGCGGTGACCCGGCACTCGCGGACGAAGCGCCGGCGCATCTCGTCGGCGCCCGTGGCGGCCGCCATCCGGTCCGGGCGGAGCAGCTTCACGGCGACGCGGCGGTCGAGCCGCTGGTCGTACGCCGTCCAGACCTGGCCCATGCCGCCCTGGCCGATGACGGTGGACAGCTCGTAGCGCCCCCCGATGACACGCCCGTTCACCTGCCTTCCCGCTCCTTGTCTTCCCGGCCCTTGCGCAGGAGGTCACTGAGCTCGTCGAGCTCGGCGCGCACCTGGTCGATACGGGGCGCGCGCGGGTGCGGCGGCTGCGCGGGCGGCGGCTGCTGTGCGGGCGGGGGCGGGGTCGGCTGCATGGGCGGGAGCGGCTGCGCGCCCGGGGGTGGCTGCACGGGCGGGAGCGGCTGAAGGGGCCGCGTCGCCCCGGCGGCATACGACGGGTAGCCGTATCCGTACCCGGGTGACGGCGCGTACACGCCCCCCGGCCCCGGGCCGGCCGGGGAGAAGTGCTTGATGTCGGCGACGAGGAAGTGGGCCGTGACCCCGGCCGACATCAGGAAGAGGAGAGCCACCGCGACGACGTCCGGCCCGGTCGGCTCCTCGGAGGCGTCACCCTGGCCCATGAATATCAGCGCGGTCACGCACAGCAGGAGCACGACGCAGAACATCACCCAGTCGCCCGGGCGACGGCGCACGATCGCGATCCGCAGCATGGCCGCCCAGCCGAGGAATCCGATACTTCCCAGCGTCATGGCCACGAACAGCACCCGGAGCATGACGAGCACGGCGGAGCGCGGTCGCCGTGCCGGCGGTGGGGTGTGGCCGTGGCCCTGCAATGCTGCTCCTGGGAAGCGTGTACGGACGTATCGAGTGCGGATCCGAGCGTATACACCGACACCGACAACAGCCTCCGGGTTGTACCGAACTGTTGTCGGGCCGATCACATCGTGCTGATCACATCGTGACGCTGCCGTCCGTCAGACCGTCGTACATGCCCCGCACCAGCTGTTCGCCCAGCCGCCCCGCGAGCCGCAGCGCGTCCTCGAACGCGGCCAGTTCGCGGAAGCGCTGCCCGTACCGCCGTTGGTCGTCGAGCGGCAGCCGGGGCAGCTGGAGGCGGCGGACATCGAGCCGGGTCGCGGTGGAGGCGTAGCTGCTGGCCTGCCGGTTGTTGGCGGTTCCGCGCAGGAAACCGGCGAGGAACCACGGGTCGAGGGCGGCCGGATCGGCCCGCAGCAGCTGGAGGTTGCGACCGAGCGCGGCGCCTGCGGTGGCCGCGTCGACGACCCGGGCGACGGCCCCGCCGCCGAGGACGGGGACGACGACATCGCCCTCCGCGATCCGTACGGGTTGCTCCGCCATGCCCTCGGTCCCTCCTTCGGGCAGGGTGCCCGAGGGGGCTCGTCCCGCGAGCACGTCCTGTTCGGTGAGGACGGGAACGGGCTCCATCCCGGCGGTGCTGCCCGCGCCGCCGGTGTGCAGCACCAGCGCCCCGGCGCGGGCGAGTTCACCGACGGTGGTGGCGGGCCGGCGGGCCGGTTCCGGGTGCCCTTCGCGGGTGGCCGGAACGGCCGGCGGGGTGAGCTCGCCCGTCAGCCGCAGCGTGTCGGTCAGCCGCTCGCGTACGTGGGCGAGTTCGGCCGCTCCGCCGCCGCCGGCGGCGGGCGGGAGATGGCGGCCCGGGGCCAGATCCACGTCGTCGTCGAGGAGTTCGATGACGGGCACGGCGCGGCTGACGCCCGGCCGCTCCTCGACCGTGCCCTGCCGGTCGAAGGGCTCCCAGGCGTCGAGCACGGTGGTGTGGACGCTGCCCCAGTCGAGGTTCTCGCGGCCGCCGCCCGTGGAGAGTTCGGCGGTGTCCACGAGCAGCAGCTCGGCCGGGGGCCGGGCGCCCGCCGTGGGCTTGCGCAGGACCCAGAGGTGGAGCGGGATGCCGTACGGAGGGGCGGCTCCGGCGGGCAGGCCGACGACGGCGCGCAGGGCGCCCCGGCGCAGCAGGTCGGCGCGGATCCGGCGGCCCGAGCGGCGGGACGCGGCGGCGGGCGGCATCAGCAGGACGGCGGTGCCGCCGGGGCGCAGCCGGGCCAGCGCGTGCTGGACCCAGGCCAGTTCGGACTCCGTACGGGCCGGGAAGCCGTACTCCCAGCGCGGGTCGTACGCCAGCTCGTCGTGGCCCCAGTTGCGTTCGTTGAAGGGCGGGTGGCAGAGCACGGCGTCGGCCGCGAGCCCCGGGAAGGCGTCGGCGCGCAGGGTGTCGGCCGCCCGCGTCCGGACCTGGGCGTCGGTGTGCAGGGCGAGCCGCAGCCCGGTGAGTGCGGCCAGTTCCGGGGCGGCCTCCTGGGCGTACAGGGCCGCCGGGAAGGGGACGGCGCGCAGCAGGGTGCCGGTGCCGGAGGCGGGGTCGAGGACGGTCGCGTCCTGGGCGGCGGCGCCGGCCAGCGCCGCCATCAGCGCGGCGGCCTCGGGCGGGGTGAGGGTGTACTGCCGGGGGTTGGCGTTCAGATAGCGGCCGAGCAGGAACTCGAAGGTCTGGCAGGCGCCGAGCCCGGCGGCCAGCTCGGCGACGCCGCGCAGGAGTGGGACGGCGGGCAGCAGTTCGTGGGCCGGCGGGGTGTGAACGGCCCGCTCGCCCGCCGGGCCGAAGCGTGGGGCCAGCACCTGGTCGAGGGCGGCGGGCAGCCGTTCGGCGAGGAGCGCGTCCGGGGCGGCGGCCAGCTCCAGCCAGTCCGTCGGGCGTTCCCGTACGAGCAGCAGGGCGCAGCCCGCCCGGACCAGCGCGGCGGCGGCACCGGCGGGGTCGCCGGACAGCTCCTGCCAGACCCGCTCGCGCAGGGGTACCTCGGCGAGTTTCCCCTGGTCGCGGAGCCACTGCTCGATCTCGGTGAGCGCGAACGCCGGGCTCGTCTCGGTGCCGCCGACGGGCTTGGGGAAATCGGCGTGCCGGCGCCGCCAGTTGGAGACGGCGGCGCGGCCCACCCCCGCGAGCCTGGCGATACCGGCGGCTGTGACCTCTGCTGCGTTCTCGGGCATCTGGCTGCTGCCTCCCTCACCGCAGGGCCTGCCGTGCGACGTGTGTGTGACGCGGGGTGACGCGGGTGTGTGGCGCCGAGCATACCGGGTCGAGTATGCGACATCGATTCACGCCGTGGACTGATGCTAGTCGCCAATGCCATGTTGACTCGGTTCACAAGCTCTGATGTGATGGTCACGTCATCACTCAGCCCGCACTTCCGCCCGGAGGGCCCTCCCATGTCCCGTGTCACCGTCTCCCCCCGTATCCGTCGCGGAACGCTCGCCGGCGCTCTCTGCGCGGCCGTCCTGCTGACCCTCCCGGCCTGCGGAGCGGGGACCGACGAGGCGGTCAGGAACACCGGCGCCGAGGAGACCGTCGCCGCCAAGAAGCCCGCGCCGTTCGCGGACCTGTCGGGTCCCGAGATCGCCGAAAAGGCCCTGGCGGCCCTGCACGGCGCCTCCTCGGTCACCGTCCAGGCCGATGTGCACACCGCCGACGAGGGACATGTCGTCTTCGACCTGACCTTCGGCGGAAAGGGCGACTGCGCGGGCACGCTGTCGATGAACGACGAGGGCGCCATGGCCCTCACCAAGGTCGGCCGGACCGTCTACATGAAGTACGACGAGGAGTTCCTGCGGGCGCAGAACAAGGGCGAGCCGGCGGACGAGACCGACGCCATGGTGGAGATGATCGCCGACCGCTGGGTCAAGACCGACGTGTCCGCCCCGGACTCCAAGGATCTCGTCGCTTTCTGTGACCTCGACGAGGTCCTGGCCGACTTCAAGGACGTCGGCCACGCCGCCCGCCGGGGAGAGCTCGGCGAGGTGAACGGCCTGCCGTCGCTGATCCTCACCGAGGCCACCGTGGGCGGCAAGTACACCCTGCACGTCGCCACGGAGGGCGAGCCGTACCTCCTGAGCCTCACCGAGACGGGCAAGGAACCCGGCACGATGACCTTCAAGGACTTCGGCAAGCCGTTCGCCGCGAAGGCCCCCGCCACCAAGGACATCGTGGACCTGGACAAGCTCGGCGAATGACGCCGTCCCCCACATGAGCGGGTCAGGCCATCGGAGGGGGATGGCCCGACCCGCTCAGTCGTGTCCGGAGCCCCCGGCCGGAGCGGCTCACCGACGGGCGGTCAGCCGCCGCACTGGGCCAGCATCATCTTCTTGTCCGGCGCCGTCACCGGCAGGTCGTACTTCAGGGACACCTGCGCGAACCGCACCGAGTACGAGCAGCGGATCCGCTTGTCCGGCGGCAGCCAGGACGCCGGGCCGGAGTCACTCTTGGAGCTGTTGGCCGGGCCGTCCACCGGGAGGAGGTTGAGCGGATCGTTGGCGATCTGCTTCCGCTTGGACTCGTTCCAGCGCGCGGCGCCCATCTGCCAGTCGTACGACAGCGGCATCACATGGTCTATCTGCACCTTCGTGGCCGCCTCCTTGCGCCACTCGATCGCCTTGCCCGTGTACGGATCCCGCAAGGTCATCGAGATGACGACACAGTCGGACCCGGAGCGGTACTTCACCTGCCGGCCGTCCCGGGCGAGGACGTCGTTCCGCGTGTCACAACCGTTCCTCGCCAGCGGCACCCCGTCCGCCGAGTCCATCCAGGCGTAGCCGAACTTGTCCCGCGCGTAACCGGTCTTCGGGCCCCGGCCGGCGGTGCGCACCTTCCCGATGAGCTGCCGCGCGGCCTTCCTGTCGGCCTCGGAGCTGATCACCGCGAGCCCCGGCTTCGTCCCGTCCGGGTTGCCCAGCGGCCCGGCCCCGCTTCCGGCCCCCTGAGCGGCCGGCGCCGACTCGCCCGGGGCCGCGCCGAGTTGCTCCTTGCAGCCCGCGAGCAGGAGCAGGGAGAGGACCAAGGCCCCTCCCCGCAGACACGTTTCCGCTATCTGTTCCTCACGTATGCGCACGTCCGCACCTTACGTCTCCTGCCGGTGGCCCCGGCAGGAGACGTCTACCCGGACTACGAGCCGAGAATCGTCGTCAGGAATTCGCCCGTCCACGCCAGCAGTTCGCGGCCCACCACCGGCTTGCCGCCGATCTTCCCCGCAGTCGGGCGCGGGACCATGATCTGGTGCGCGGCCGGCTTGATGACCGTACGGGGGTGCAGCCGCTTCAGCCGCAGCTCCTGCGACTCCCGCAACTCCACCGGCGCGAAACGGATGTTGGAGCCCTGCAGCACGATCTCGCCCACACCGCACGCCCGGGCCAGCATCCGCAGGCCCGCCACCAGCAGCAGGTTCTCGACGGGCTCGGGGAGCTTGCCGTAGCGGTCGGTCAGTTCCTCGCGGACCGCCTTGATGTCCGCCTCCGTGTTCGCGGAGGCGATCGCGCGGTACGCCTGGAGGCGCAGCCGCTCGCCGGGCGCGTAGTCGTGCGGGACGTGCGCGTCGACGGGCAGCTCGATCTTGACCTCCAGCGGGGGTTCCTCCTCCACCCCGCCGTCGATCGCGGCGCGGTAGTCGGCGACCGCCTCGCCCACCATGCGGATGTACAGGTCGAAGCCGACGCCCGCGATGTGACCGGACTGCTCGCCGCCGAGCAGGTTGCCCGCGCCACGGATCTCCAGGTCCTTCATCGCCACGTACATGCCCGCGCCCATCTCCGTGTGCTGGGCGATCGTCGCGAGCCGCTCGTGCGCGGTCTCGGTCAGCGGCTTCTCCGGCGGGTACAGGAAGTACGCGTACCCCCGGTCCCGCCCCCGGCCGACCCGGCCGCGCAGCTGGTGCAGCTGCGAGAGGCCGAAATTGTCGCCGCGCTCCACGATCAGGGTGTTGGCGTTCGAGATGTCGATGCCGGACTCGACGATCGTCGTGGAGACCAGCACGTCGAACCGCTTCTCCCAGAAGTCGACGACGACCTGTTCCAGGGCGCCCTCCGACATCTGGCCGTGCGCCGTGGCGATCCGCGCCTCGGGGACGATCTCGCGGAGCCGGGCGGCGGCCCGGTCGATCGACTCGACGCGGTTGTGGATGTAGAAGACCTGGCCCTCGCGCAGCAGTTCACGGCGGACGGCCGCGCCGATCTGCTTCTCCTCGTAGGGGCCGACGAAGGTGAGCACCGGGTGGCGCTCCTCCGGCGGGGTGGTGATCGTCGACATCTCCCGGATGCCGGTGACCGCCATTTCGAGCGTACGGGGGATGGGCGTCGCGGACATGGTGAGGACGTCGACGTTGGCGCGGAGCTTCTTCAGCTGCTCCTTGTGCTCCACACCGAAGCGCTGCTCCTCGTCGACGATGACCAGGCCCAGGTCCTTGAACTTCGTCTCGGACGAGAACAGCCGGTGCGTACCGATGACGATGTCGACCGCGCCCTCCTTCAGCCCCTGGAGCGTCGCCTTCGCCTCGGTGTCCGACTGGAAGCGGGAGAGCGCCTTCACGGACACCGGGAACTGCGCGTACCGCTCGGAGAACGTGCCGAAGTGCTGCTGCACCAGCAGCGTCGTGGGGACGAGGACCGCGACCTGCTTGCCGTCCTGGACCGCCTTGAAGGCCGCCCGCACCGCGATCTCGGTCTTGCCGTAGCCGACGTCGCCGCAGACCAGCCGGTCCATCGGGACCGTCTTCTCCATGTCCTCCTTGACCTCGGCGATCGTCGAGAGCTGGTCGGGCGTCTCCACGTACGGGAAGGCGTCCTCCAGCTCCCGCTGCCACGGTGTGTCCGGGCCGAAGGCGTGGCCGGGCGCCGCCATGCGCGCCGAGTACAGCTTGATCAGGTCGGCGGCGATCTCCTTGACGGCCTTCTTGGCGCGCTGCTTGGTCTTCGTCCAGTCCGCGCCGCCGAGCCGGTGCAGCGTCGGGGCCTCGCCGCCCACGTATTTGGTGACCTGCTCCAGCTGGTCGGTGGGGATGTACAGCCGGTCGCCGGGCTGGCCGCGCTTGGCGGGGGCGTACTCGACGAGCAGGTACTCGCGGGTCGCGCCCTGCACGGTGCGCTGCACCATCTCGACGTAGCGGCCCACGCCGTGCTGCTCGTGGACGACGAAGTCGCCCGCCTCCAGCGTCAGCGGGTCGATGGTCTTGCGGCGCTTGGCCGGCATCCGGACGCCGTCCTTGCCGGCCGCCTTCTGGCCGGACAGGTCGGTCTCGGTCAGGACGGCCAGTTGCAGCGCCGGGTCGACGAACCCGTGGTCGATCGAGCCGCAGGCGACATGGACGACGGACGGGTCGATGTCGGCGAGCCCGCCGAGACCGGCCGCGCTGCGCGCGCCAGGGATGTCGAGCCGGGCCGCGATGCCCTCGCCGCCGAGCACCTCGACCGTACGGGAGGCGGTGCCCTGGCCCTCCGTGACGTAGACGGTGCGCCAGCCCTCGGCGAGCCAGCCCTTCGTGTCGGCGAGCGCGCGGGCGGTGTCGCCCCGGTACGCCTGCGGGGCGGTCATCCCGAGCGTGATGGACTCCGGTGAGATCTCCTCGTCCACGGCGAACGGGGACAGCGACCACCACAGCATGCCCAGCTCACGCGCCCGCTCCCGGATGTCCGCGATCGAGCGCAGCGAGGCCGCGCCCACGTCGATGGGTGCTTCACCGCCGGTCGCGCTCGCCGCCCAGGACGCCTGCAGGAACTCCTGGCTCGTCGCCACCAGGTCCGCCGCCCGGGTGCGTACCCGCTCCGGCTCGCAGACCAGGGCCATCGATCCCTTCGGCAGGACGTCCAGCAGCAGCTCCATGTCGTCGACGAGTACCGGAGCGAGCGACTCCATGCCCTCGACGGCGATCCCCTCGGCGATCTTGCCGAGCAGTTCGCCCAGCTCCGGATGGAGCTCGGCGAGCGCGGCGGCCCGCTCCCGTACCTGGTCCGTGAGCAGCAGCTCACGGCAGGGCGGCGCCCACAGACCGTGTTCGGCGACCTCCAGCGAGCGCTGGTCGGCGACCTTGAAGTACCGGATCTCCTCGACGTCGTCGCCCCAGAACTCCACCCGCAGGGGGTGTTCCTCGGTGGGCGGGAAGACGTCCAGGATGCCGCCGCGTACGGCGAACTCACCGCGCTTCTCGACCAGCTCGACCCGGGCGTACGCGGCTGCCGCCAGCGCCTCCGTGACCTCGTTCAGGTCGGCGCTCTGCCCGGAGCGCAACGCCACGGGCACCAGCTCGCCGAGGCCCTTGACCTGCGGCTGGAGTACGGAACGTACGGGTGCGACCACGACGCTGACGGGCCCGGCCGCCGGGTCGTCCGGCGAGGGGTGCGTGAGGCGGCGCAGCACGGCGAGGCGGCGGCCGACGGTGTCGGAACGGGGTGAGAGCCGCTCGTGCGGCAGGGTCTCCCACGACGGGTACTCGGCGACGGTCTCCGGGTCCAGCAGCGACCGCAGGGCCGCCGCCAGGTCCTCGGCCTCCCGGCCGGTCGCGGTCACCGCCAGCACCGGACGCCCGGACTCGCGCGCCAGCGCGGCCACGGCGAAGGGCCGCGCGGCCGGCGGTCCGACCAGGTCGACATGCGTGCGGTGACCGTCGGCGGCGGCCTTCACCGCTTCGGCGAGCGCCGGGTCACGTACAACGGCGTCCAGCAGACCGTGCAGGCTCATGAAGGGGTTCCGTCCGGGTCCGAAAGGCCACGGGGCCGGTGGGGCCGCAGGGCCGGTGGGGGTGGGCAACACCAAGGGCCCGACACGTCTCACGGGCCGGGGGTTCCCAGAGTACGACGCCGGGCCGGACGGCGGGGCGGGCCGCCGCCGGAGCCCGCCCCACGGGGGTGGTGCCTTACGGGGGGTGTGTCTTACGGGGGGTGCCTTACGGGTACGGGAGAGTCAGGCGGCCCGCGCGCCTACATCGGACGGAGCGACCCACACCAGCCGGGGGGAGCACTCCTCCGACCGCCCGATGTACCGCATGACCTGATCCGCCGCCGCGAGCTGCCACCGATGCCCGCTGTCGAGCCGGGTGACCTCGGCCCTGCCGTCCTCGTACGCGAGGCCCCACGCGATGACCATGGCGTCGGCGTCCTCCGTACCGGCGCGTACTCCGCGACGACGGCGAACAGCCGGGGCGCGGTATCGCGCACGAGTTCGTACAGCTCCTTCTCGTAGTCCTTCTCGTGGTCGAACGGCTCCGGGGCGGGGTGCTGCGGCGATACGGTCATCCTGGAATCTCCCTTGTCGGAAGCAAGGTTGCCGGCGTGCCTGGTGCGACAGGGCACGACGGCAAACGAGCGCCTTCGCGGCGCGGCCAACCCGTGTGGCCTGCTTCACGCCGTAGCGACGGCGGTAGGATCCAGTCCACCACATCGGTGGAAATAAGATCTCCCTCATTCGTGAGGATGAGGGAGCGTACGCATGCGCGAGCATGGCGCGCACACAAGAAAGGACGGAACCGGTGCCCCCGAGCAAGCTCCCGCCGACGATCCGGCAACGACGCCTGGGGGCCGAGCTCCGCCGCTTGCGTGAACACGCTCAGTTGACGGCGACGGAAGCGGCTCGGCGGCATGGCGCCACCCAGTCGCGGATCAGCAGCATCGAATCCGGTGGCTACCCCGTGAGCGCGGACCGCGTCCGAAACCTCGCGCGGCTGTACGACTGTGTCGACGAGCCACTCATCACCGCACTCGCCGGCATGACCGGGGGACGAACCCACGGCTGGTGGGAGGAGTACCGCGAAACACTTCCTTCAGGCGCTCTCGACCTGGCCGAGACGGAGCACCACGCCCGCTCTATGCGCCTCGCCATGGCGGTGCACATTCCAGGGCTTCTCCAGACCGCTGAGCATGCCCGGGCCCTCGTCAGAGATGTGGTACCGCCTTTCGACCCGCCTGCGGTGGAACACCGAGTTTCTTTTCGGATCAAGCGTCAGGCCGTGCTGTACCGGGAGCGTCCTACCCGACTGACCGCAGTCGTTCACGAGGCCGCTCTTCGCATAGGCTTCGGCGGCCCCGATGTCACTCGTGCGCAACTGGCGCATCTGCTCGCGATGAGCGAACGCGAGCACATCACCCTGCGTATCATCCCGTTCGGTACCGGTAGTTACCCCGGCTCCGGTGCCGGGATCGCCTACTTCCAGCATCAGATCCAGCATCTTGACACCGTGCAGCTCGACATGGAAACAGACGCCGGTTTCGTAGAGAGCCCACCGGCGCTCGCCAGATATCGGGCCGTGCTGGACCGGCTGGAGGAGTCGGCTCTCGACCCGATCAAGTCGCGTGACCTTATCCATCACATCGCGAAGAGCATCTGAGAGGCACCGTCGTATGTCCAGCTACGAGTGGCAGAAGTCTTCCTACTGCGGAAACGCGGGCAACTGCATCCAGATCGCCGCAGCCGATGACGGCTCCATCAAGATCCAGGAGGCTGACGACGTGGACACGATCGTCACCACCACTCCGGAGAAGCTGCGTGCCTTCATCCTGGGCGTCAAGGCAGGCGAGTTCGACCACTTCACCGTTGACCCTGACTGAGCGCCCTGCTCGGCATGGCTGAGCGTTCTCATCTCACGTCCCCCGAGGGCCACTGAACACAATGGATCGCTTCACCGCAGGGGAGAAGGGGAGAGGCGTCGGCGCGCTCCTGCGAGGGTTCCCGTCATGAGGGCGAGCGCGAACAGTGTGAGCCCCATGAAGATCACGGGATTCACCCAGCCGGGCACCAGCTCGGTTCCCACACCGTCCGACGTGACGCACTGCGCACTGACCGGCAGCGTCCCCCGCGTCACGACGTGATCCCCCTGTGCGCCCCGCGCCGCACACATCTGGTCCGGGTCCAAGAGGTAGAACCCCGACATCACACCCCACATGTACGCGCTGAACGCCGCCGAGCCGGCCATGACCGCGACCAGCGCGCACGTCGTGACGCTCGGCAGGCGCCACCCGCTGCCCGGTAACCGCTGGTAGGCCCGTCGGGCGAGCGCCGCGGCGGCGATCAGGAACGCGCAGGGCGCCAGGATCGGCGCGAGGGCCAGGGCCAGGAACAGAAGTCTTGCCATGCCCGCCCAGACATCGCGGGGGAAAGATTGGTTCCGCCGCCCGCGCCCCTCCTGATCCGAACCGTCTGAGCGCTGTACCCGGCGATCTCCGCCAACCTGGGCGCTCGGTCACGTGAACCCGATACCCGCGCGGGAGACTCCCGGCGGTCCGCCCCAGTCAACCGCGCCTCCGGTCGCGAGGCCGGCGCCACGCCATCCCGGGGCCGATGCGTTGGTCACAACGGCAGCCGCCAGTTCGGGCCGTCCAGCCCGGGTCTCCCGAGCCAGACGGTCTGCCCGTCGTCGCAGGCCGGTATCCAGCGGGCTTCCAAAGGCCTCTCATGACGACCATGGCTCATACTCGCCGCTCTCTTGCACGAGGAGTGGACCGCCACTCCAACATGCTGTGCAATGCCTCGCAATCAGCTCGACTGAGGAGGACGCCATGCAATTACGGTTCGTCGGGATCGATCCGGAGACGGGCACTTCCAACTCGCCAACCGTGTGGCTGCGTGAGAAGGCCGAGGAGTTGGTCCTACAGGGATGGACGGCTGACGCCGAACTGGAAGGGGAGTGCGCGGCGTTCCACGTTCCTGGCCATGCCCAGGGCATCCCCTCGGATGAGACTGTGGTCCGGATTCCGTTCCGGATGATTCCGATCTTGAGGGAGGCATGTGATGCAGCAGAGCGAGCAGCCCAGCTTCGAGGAGCTGATGACGGCGGCGACACGGTCGGCCGTGCATCTGGAGATGCGTGATGCCTACGGGGTGAGCGACGAGGCCGAGGACTTCCAGCACTGGAAGCGAACGGGCGAACGGGACACCGACCCGGCGTCGGTGTACTGGGGGCCATGGGTGTCGCTGGTCCAGGAGGCGGTCGGTCGTGGCGTCGAGGTCCGCCGCCTTCGCATCGTCTCCGAACCGGTCTCCGACTACATCAAGTACGAACACGCCGGCACCGTGGTCAACATCAAGGCCGGGGAGAACGTGCGGTGGCTGCCGCGACGGCAGGCATCTGGTCTGGCGCTGCCGGGCAACGATTTCTGGCTCTTCGACGGGGCGACGGTCCTCTTCAATCACTTCACCGGTGACGGAGACGTATCCCCTGACGGGCGAGAGGTCCGTACGGATCAGGGAGTGGCGGACCTCGCGACACGCGCCTTCGACGCCGCCTGGGCCCTTGCGACGGCGCACGACCACTACACGATCTGAGAACGACCTCCGGACTGACGACTCATGTCTCACCCCGAATCGCTCAACGCCGTCGAAGAAGCCCGCAAGGCTGTAGCCCGCCAACTGGGAGACATCCGAAAGGATGCGGGGATCAACGGACTTGAGCTGGCAGCCCGGTGTGGCTGGCACCCCTCCAAGAGATCGCGGATCGAGAACGCCCGCACGCGTCCATCGGAGGACGACATCCGTGCCTGGTGTCACGCCTGCGACGCCGAGACGCAGATCGCCGACCTCATCGCGTCCTCCCGTGACGTCGACTCCATGTACCGCGAGTGGAAACGGATTCACAGGGGCGGGCTGAGAGGGGCACAGGTCTCTGTTATCCCCCTGTATCAGCGCACCCAGCACATGCGAGTGTATTGCTCGAACGTTATTCCCGGCTTGCTCCAGACGGTTGGGTACGCCACCGCCCTCCTCAACTCCATCGCCGAGTTCGAGAACGTCATCAACGACGCGAAGGAGGCCGCGGTCGCGCGTGTCGCGCGCTCAGAGGTCATCTACGGGAGTGGGCGCTTCGCCCTGCTCGTCGAGGAAGACGTTCTGTACTTCCGGTTCGGGGACGCCGAGGTCATGTCCAGGCAACTCGCCTACCTGCTGTCGATCACGGCGTTGCCCAATGTCTCCTTCGGCATTATTCCGAGAGCCGCAGTTCGAAAGATGTGGACACTCGAAGGTTTCGTCATCTACGACAATGCGAAGGTACAGGTCGAGACTCTGTCGGCCGACATGAACATCACACGGCCTGGCGAGATCACCGTGTACCAGCGTGCGTTCCGCCTGCTGTCGGAGATGGCCGTCTACGGTGGTGCCGCGCGGGCCCTGATCAAGGAAGCGATGGACACCCTGGACTGAAATTCTGCAATCCCGCGCAATCTCATTGCTCGCACAGCACGCGGCTTCCTACCTTCAAGCCATGCCCTCGAAGAAAGGCAAGCGCCGACCGGCGTGGGCATGCCAGTGCACGTCCATGGAGACCGCACGGAGGTATGCATGAGCACAGCAGTCAAGTTGAGGACCCGTGACCCGCGAGTCATCCTCAACGCCTTACATGAGCGCGTTCCGCATCTCGTCACCGATGTCGGTGTCGACGACCTCTGGGAGCGCGAGGTCCAGCTGCTCCTCCGCGACAGCGTGGCCGTCCGTAGCCTGGCCGAGCGCATCCTCGGCCAGGGAATCGCCTATCTCGTGACGGCCATGGAGAACCCCGGGGTGGACATGGGAGTCGGCCACACCGTCGACATCGGAGTTCACCAGCTCATCCTCGACACGCCTCTCTACTTCGCGTTCTGCGAGGAGTACAACCAGGGGCGGTACAAGCACCATGCTCCCCTCATCGAACGCCGCCGCGACGGCACCGTGATGCGCACCGCCGAACTGCTGCGCGAATGTGGGTTCGGGGTCGATGAGGAACTGTGGTCGAACGACGCGTCCGACTGCTCCCCGTGCGACAACAAGGTGCCGGACAGTCACTGACGCAGTAAGGGGGGCGATCTCCACCTCGCAGGAGGGCGGCGATCGGCCCCCACTCCCACGCACGCAGAGGAATCACGTTGCCCGCACACCACAACATCGACCACGAGCGCGAGGTCTGGGACGCCTATGCGCGGAGTACCAAGGACAAGGTGTTCGACTCCGAACCCGCCCTCGATTGGACGCAGTACGCCGGCCACGGGCCGGGCCCGGAGCTCCTCGGGGCTCCCGGAACAGCTCTGGAGATCGGCTGCGGCACCGGACGGGCGTTGGCTTATCTCGCTCAGCAAGGCGTCAAGACGACCGGCGTTGATCTGTCGCCTGTCATGGTCGAGAACGCTGAACAACGATGGGGCCCTGGAGGCTGCCGGTTCGTCTGTGCGGAGGTGCTGGAGTATCTACGGGACAATACGGAGACGTATGACGCCGTCTACTCCGTCTTCGGGGCCGTCTGGTTCACGGAACCGGAGGAGCTGCTTCCGCTGATCGCCCGGCGACTGAATCCGGGCGGTGTCCTGGTCTTCTCCCACCCCCCGGCCATCCCCGGTACGACGGGCGCTCAGGGCATGTACAAAGGTGGCTTCGCGGGCAAGGCCATGTACACATACCGCTACAGCTACACACCCTCCGCATGGGAAGCGCGGCTGCTCCGCGCAGGTTTCGCCGAGGCCGACGCCCAGGTTCTGGACGCGCCGACGCCCGGCCACATCGGCACACTGATCGTCCGTGCCCTCGTCTCGTGATCCTTGAGGTGCGCATGGCCAAGGGAGGTGCGCGTGCACCACTTCTCGGGCGACGGTACGGTGGTGGAGGACGAGATCACGGAGGACCCGGCCGTCGTGCGGCTGCGTGTCTCGGCCCTCGACGGCGTGTGGGAGCGCGCCGGTCCCGCATGAGGGCCACCGGATCTGACGGAGGCGGCCGCGCGGTGCGCCCGACCGGCTTCCCGTGCGGGGCGCGGCTTCGGGGGACGCGGAGGGCGGCTGCGAAGGGCTCGGGGGTAGCTGCGGAGGGCGCCTTCGGGGGTGGCATCGGAGGGGTGGCTTCAAGAGGGATCGGGCTCCTCTCTTTGTCCCTCTTTCGGTGCTTCTGCCCGGCGGTCGGGGTGCTGCCTTGATGCCCGAATGTCCTTTATCACCCGCCGATTCCCCGGCTGGAAGCGCCCCCCATCCGTCCCACCCCACCCCGCGAGTGCCCTTCCTTCGCTCCATCGCCCCGCTGACGTGCGGTTATGCCTGAGGTCCTGGGTGCTTGGTGGGGCATCCGGGACGGTCTCCGGGAGGTGCCCCGGGGTGGGGTCGCGAAAAGCTTCGTGAATTACTTCACAAGGAAAATGGCCTTCGTGGGTGCCGAGGGGGCCTCGTGGGGCCGTTCGGGTGCTCGGTGGAGGCTCGGCGTCTTTATAACGGGTGGTTCCGGGCGCGTTGCGAGCGGATGAATCGCGTCGGTGGTTTACCCCGAGGAATAGGGACGAGGGCCAGTTCAGAAGGGGTGAGGAACGACTCGCATCCCGGTCTGGTTCCCTCTGCGGAGCATGACCTCGGTCACATGAGCCGCGCAGTTTAACACAGGGGGGCCAGTACCTTGTGAAGACCCTCACGAGCACCCCCCTGGGGAGGGGTGGATACTCGATGGCATGAGCACCACGGAGCGTCCCAGGATCCTCGTTGTAGGCGGTGGGTACGTAGGACTGTACGCAGCTCGTCGCATTCTGAAGAAGATGCGCTACGGGGAGGCAACCGTCACGGTTGTCGACCCTCGCTCGTACATGACGTACCAGCCCTTCCTCCCCGAAGCTGCTGCAGGCAGCATCTCGCCTCGGCATGTCGTTGTCCCGCTGCGACGCGTGCTGCCCAAGGCCGAGGTGCTCACCGGTCGGGTCACGACCATCGACCAGGACCGCAAGGTCGCCACGGTCGCGCCGCTCGTCGGCGAGGCCTACGAGCTGCCCTTCGACTACCTGGTCGTCGCGCTCGGCGCGGTCTCCCGTACCTTCCCGATCCCCGGCCTCGCCGAGCAGGGCATCGGTATGAAGGGCATCGAGGAGTCCATCGGGCTGCGCAACCACGTTCTGGAGCAGCTGGACAAGGCTGACTCGACGACCGACGAAGAGGTCCGCCGCAAGGCGCTGACCTTCGTCTTCGTGGGCGGCGGCTTCGCGGGTGCGGAGACCGTCGGTGAGGTCGAGGACATGGCGCGCGACGCCGCGAAGTACTACACGAACGTGAAGCGCGAGGACATGCGCTTCCTGCTCGTCGACGTCGCCGACAAGATCCTTCCCGAGGTCGGCCCGAAGCTGGGCACCTGGGGCAAGGAGCACCTGGAGAGCCGCGGTATCGAGGTCTACCTCAAGACCGGCATGGACTCCGCCGTCGGCGGGCACATCGTGCTCAACAACGGCCTTGAGGTCGACTCCAACACCCTCGTGTGGACGGCCGGCGTCAAGCCGAACCCGGCGCTCGCCCGCTACGGTCTCCCGCTCGGCCCCCGCGGCCACGTGGACACCAGCGAGAAGCTCCAGGTGCAGGGCACCGACTACATCTGGGCCGCCGGCGACAACGCCCAGGTCCCGGACGTCGCCGCCCGCAAGGCCGGTATCGAGAACGCCTGGTGCCCGCCGAACGCCCAGCACGCGCTGCGCCAGGCGAAGGTCCTCGGCGACAACGTGATCTCCGGGATGCGCGGATTCCCGCAGCGGCCCTACAGCCACTCCAACAAGGGCGCTGTCGCCGGTCTCGGCCTGCACAAGGGCGTCGCGATGATCGTCGTCGGCAAGACGAAGATCAAGCTCAAGGGCCGGCTGGCCTGGTACATGCACCGTGGCTACCACGGTCTGGCCATGCCGACCTGGAACCGCAAGATCCGGATCTTCGCCGACTGGACGCTCGCGATGTTCCTCAAGCGCGAGGTCGTCTCCCTCGGCGCCATGGAGACCCCGCGCGAGGAGTTCTACGAAGCCGCCAAGCCCGCCCCGGCCGCTGCCGCCGCGCAGCAGCCCGCGCCGGTGAACGCCAAGGCTTCCTGACCCCGCACAGCGGCTTCTCGCCGTACTGATCGACCCGAAGGGGCCGCCCGCCATCCGTGGTGCGGGCGGCCCCTTCGTATGCCCGGACGCGCTCCGTCCGCGCGCCCCGGCGGGGCCCATCGCTCCGACGGCCCAGCATCCGGCGCCCGCTGTACGGTCCCGCCGGCTCTCCGGGGCGACGCGCGGGCTTCCGGAGCGGGCCGTCGCTCCCCGGAAGAAAGGCGCACATCGCACAAAATTGCGTGGTGAGTGCAGGTGTTTTGCCGTCCCATTGCGTTCCGCAGGGACTGCATCCGTACCCGTCCGGTGTTTACGTGGTGTTGAGCATGTCTCGTATCCACCACCACGGAGGTGTACGCCATGGCCGACGCCGCGCTGCGGCTGACCACTCTTGCCGAAGAGTTGCTGGGGTCCCCGCTCCCGGTCCGTATCCGGGCCTGGGACGGCAGTGAGTCCGGCCCCCCGGACGCCCCCACCCTGGTCATCCGGAACCGACGTGCCCTGCGACGCCTCCTCTGGAAGCCCGGCGAACTCGGTCTCGCGCGCGCCTGGGTCGCCGGGGAGATCGATGTGGACGGCGACCTGTACGCCCTGCTCGCCCAGCTCGCCGGGCTCATCTGGGAGCGCGGCGCCGATGCCAAGGACGCCGTCCATCCGGTACGCGACCCCCGCATGCGGGCGGCCGCGCGCGGTCTCGTGAAGATCGCCGGAGCCTGGCCGCCGCCCCCGCCGCCCGGCGAGGAAATCCGGCGGCGCATCGGCGCGCTGCACACCAAGCGCCGGGACAAGGAGGCGATCAGCCACCACTACGACGTCGGCAATGACTTCTACGCACTGGTTCTCGGCCCTTCCATGGTCTATTCGTGCGCTTACTGGGACACCGGTGCCGGTTTCGCCCCCGGCCCGGGAGACAACCTTGAGGACGCGCAGCGCGACAAGCTCGACCTGATCTCCCGCAAGCTCGCCCTCAAGGAGGGCGACCGGCTCCTCGACGTGGGCTGCGGCTGGGGCTCGATGGCCATACACGCGGCCCGGGAGTACGGCGCCCGGGTCACCGGCATCACGCTCTCGCGCGAGCAGGCCGCCTTCGCGCGCAAGCGCATCGCGGAGGAAGGGCTCACCGACCGGATCGAGATCCGCGTCCAGGACTACCGGGACGTCAGGGACGGCCCGTACGACGCGATTTCGTCGATCGGCATGGCCGAGCACGTGGGCTCGGTCCAGTACCGCTCGTACGCCGACAGCCTCTACGCCCTCCTCAAGCCGGGCGGCCGGCTGCTCAACCACCAGATCGCCCGGCGCCCCGAGAAGAACGAAGCCGAGTACCGGATAGACGACTTCATCGACGCCTACGTCTTCCCGGACGGTGAGCTGGCCCCGCTCGGCCAGACCCTCTCCACCCTGGAGGAGGCGGGCTTCGAGGCCCGGGACGTCGAGTCGATCCGCGAGCACTACGCCCTGACCCTGCGCCGCTGGGTGGCCAACCTGGAGGAACGCTGGGACGAGGCGGTACGCGCTACGTCGCCCGGCCGCGCCCGCGTCTGGCGGCTCTACATGGCCGCGTCCGCGCTCTCCTTCGAGCGCAACCGGATCGGGGTCAACCAGATCCTGGCCGTGAAGACCCCGGAGAACGGCGAGTCCGGGATGCCGGCGCGGGCCCGCGACTGGCGCTGACCGGCCGGCCCGTACCAGCTGTACCGCCCGTGCCACCTGCACTGCCCGTACCGCCTGTACCGCCTGTACCGCCTGTACTGCCCGCATCACCCGTATCGCCGGTATCAACCGGACACGTGAGGGCCCCGCGGCCGACTTCCGGCTGCGGGGCCCTCAGGCGGTCGTACGGGCCTCCCGTACGGCCGCCCGCTACTCCGTCTTGATCGCCGTCAGCATGTTGAGCTTCGCGGCACTGCGCGCCGGCCACAGCGCCGCCAGTACCCCCACCAGCCCGGCCAGTACGAGGAAGAGCCCGATCCGGTCCCACGGGACGACCAGCGCGTAGCCGGGGACGGATCCCTTGATCGTCTCGCCGACAGCCCAGGCCAGGAAGGTCCCGAGCGCGACTCCGATCACCGCGCCGAACACCGAGATGACCACGGCCTCCAGCCGGATCATCCGCTTGACCTTGGTGCGGTCCAGGCCGATCGCGCGCAGCATGCCGATCTCCTGCCGGCGCTCGAAGACGGACATCGCGAGGGTGTTGACGACTCCGAGGACAGCGATGAGCAGGGCCATCGCGAGCAGGCCGTACATGATGTTGAGCAGGGTGTTGATGATGCCGCCCGCGCTGTTCCTGATGTCCTGCTGATCCTCGATGCTGATCGCCGGGTTGTGGCCCAGCGCGTTTACGAGGGCCTGTGCACGGGCCGCGCTCGCGCCGCCGTCCGTCTTCACCCAGATCTGCTGGATGCGCGACGCGGACGCGTGCTCGGCGATCAGTTCCTCGGAGATCAGGGCCGACCCGAGGAAGTTGTTCTCCTCGAAGACCGCTCCGACCTTCAGCGGGACGGTCGTCCCGTCCGCGTACGTCACCGGAACGGTGTCACCGGCCCGCCAGCCGTTGGACTCGGCGGCCTTCGCGTCGACCGCGATCGCGCCCTCGCCGAGCGTGTCGAGCGAGCCGGAGACCGTCGTCAGACGGAGGACCTTCTCGATGTCTCCCGGCGTGACCGCCGAGGCGTACTGGAACGTGCCCTTCACCCGCAGCGGAGCGTCCTGGTCGGGGGAGAGCGCGCTCACGCCCGGTGCCTTCCTCAGCGCGTCCACCGCCGACGCGTCGAGCGCGCCGCCACCGGCCATCGTCACCCGGTAGTCGGCCCTGATGTTGTCCGTCGTCGCCCGGTCCACGGCCCGGCCGACCGTGACGCCCAGCACCGAGAGGCCGGTGACCAGGGTGAGGCCGATGGCGAGCGCGGAGGCGGTCGCTCCGGTACGGCGCGGATTGCGCACCGCGTTCTGGCCCGCCAGCGTGCCGGCGACCCCGAAGGCCCGCCGCAGCAGCGGCCGGGCCAGCGCGACGGCCGGACGCGACAGCAGCGGGATCAGCACGATGACGCCGATCATCGTCAGGAACGCGCCCGCCCCGATGATCAGCCGGCCGTCGGATCCGATCGCGGCTCCCGCCAGGATCGCGGCGGCGCCGAGCAGGGCCAGCCCGCCGCCGAGGGAGTTCCGTACGACCAGCGACCTGGTGGTGGCCCCGGCGTGCACGCTGCTCATCGCCGCCACCGGCGGGATCTTCGCGGCCCGGCGGGCGGGCAGCCAGGCGGCGAGCAGGGTGATCAGCACACCGACACCGAAGGCGGCGGCGACGGCGGTCGGTGAGATCACCAGTGGGCCCGCGGGCACCTTCGCGCCGAACGTGCCCAGCGCGGACCGCAGTCCCGCCGCGAGACCGACGCCGAGCGCGAAGCCGATCGCCGAGGCGATGGCGCCCACGAGACCGGCCTCGACCAGCACCGAGCGCTTGACCTGACGGCGGGAGGCGCCGACCGCGCGCAGCAGGGCCAGTTCCCTGGTGCGCTGGGCGACCAGCATGGTGAAGGTGTTGGAGATCAGGAAGACGCCGACGAACAGGGCGATCGCGGCGAAGGCCAGCAGCATCTGGTTGAGGGCCGAGAGGCCCTCCTCGATCCCGGCCGCCTGGTCCTCCGCGAGCTGGGCGCCGGTCTGCGCCCGCGCGTTGGCCGGCAGCAGGCCCTTCACCTCGTCCAGGATCGCCCGGTCGGAGGCGCCGGGGGCGGCGGTGACCGTGACGTCCTGGAAGAAACCGGGCTCCAGATAGAGCTTCTGGGCCACGGCGGTGTCGAAGAGGACCAGGCTGCCGCCCGCGTTGACCTGGCCGTCCTCGGTGCTGAAGACACCGGTGAGGGTGTAGTCCTCGACCGGGCCGTTCGTGGCGACGCGCACCTGGTCGCCGACCCGGTAACCGCCCTTGGCCGCCGACGCCTTGTCGAGGGCGATCTCCCCGTCCCGCGCCGGCCCGGCGCCGTCGGTGAAGGTGTACGCGGGGTCCTCGCCGTCCTTGCCCGGCGCGAAGTTGCCGCCGGCGTTGGACCAGCCGTTGCCGATGAGCTTGCCGTCCTGGTCGCCGACCCCGGCGAAGCCGCCGACGCGGCCGGTGGCGGAGGCCACGCCGTCGGCCGCGCCGATCGCGGAAAGCGTCTGCCGGCTGACGCCGGGGCTCTTCTCGTTCGCGGCGGCGTCGCCGTCGTCGCGGTTGTCGCGCGAACTCACAGCGACGGCGACGTCCTTGTAGCTCTTCGCCGACTGGTGACGGAAGGCGTTGCCGAGGGTGTCGGTGAAGACCAGGGTGCCGGAGACGAACGCCACGCCGAGCAGTACGGCGAGGACGGTCATCAGCAGCCTGGCCTTGTGCGCGAGCACCGTGCGCAGGGCGGTACGGAACATGGGGGAATTCCTGGGGATAGACCGGGTGTGGTGAACAGCTGGTGGGGCGGAGCGTCAGCTCGTACGGCCCCTGGCGTCGAAGGCCTTCATCCGGTCGAGGACACCGTCCGCGGTGGGGTCGGGCATCTCGTCGACGATCCGCCCGTCGGCGAGGAAGATCACGCGGTCCGCGTAGGCGGCGGCGACCGGGTCGTGCGTCACCATGACGACGGTCTGCCCCAGCTCCCGCACGGAGTTGCGCAGGAAGCCCAGCACCTCGGCGCCCGAGCGCGAGTCCAGATTCCCGGTCGGCTCGTCACCGAAGATGATCTCGGGCCGCGAGGCCAGGGCACGGGCGACGGCGACGCGCTGCTGCTGACCGCCGGAGAGCTGCGTCGGCCGGTGGCCGAGCCGGTCCGACAGGCCGATCATGGCGATGACCTGCTCCAGCCACCGCTGATCGGGCTCGCGGCCGGCGATGTCCATGGGGAGCGTGATGTTCTCCAGGGCCGTCAGCGTCGGCAGCAGGTTGAACGCCTGGAAGATGAAGCCGATCTTGTCCCGGCGCAACCGCGTCAGCTGCTTGTCCTTGAGTGAGCCGAGTTCGGTCTCGCCTATCCGTACGGACCCGCCGCTGAAACTGTCCAGCCCGGCCACGCAGTGCATCAGCGTGGACTTGCCGGAGCCGGACGGCCCCATGATCGCGGTGAACTCGCCCTGGCGGAAGTCCACCGAGACGTTGTCGAGGGCGACCACCTGGGTCTCACCCACTCCGTAGACCTTCGACAGCTCGGAGGCGCGGGCGGCCACAGCGGTGGCACGGTGGGCGAGGGGGGTGGTGGTCACGGGAGAACACTCCTGTCGGACGGATCGCGGTGCTGCGGTACCTCTCCATCGTCTTCCCGGCCGGGCCGGCAATCGTCAGACCGCGAGACCGTTCCTGGGGCCCCCTCGGGACGGACCGCCGGTGCGCGCCCTCCTCCTCGGGGATGACGGCACCCCTGAGGCGCGGGCCGGGAGGAGCGCGGGGCCCAAGGGCCGGTGCACGGGCCGGAGCGGGGCTGACGCGGGCACCGGAAGGGGCCGATTACGGGTGCCGGGAGGGTGCTGAGGCGCGTCCAGCACGCGCCGACGGTGCCGAATGAGTGACCGGGCGGCGACTTTTCGTCATTCCTTGGCGCGTCAGGAAGGAAGAGTCACACCCACCGGGCATGTGCCGATGGCGTGCGACCTGCACTGACGCACCCTCAGACGTCAATAAAATAAGACAACATCGGGTAGCCGCTCGGCTGTTCGGGTGGCGCGTCCCGATAGGCTCGTGTGCCAACGCGGAGGCGCGCGCACCGCCCGGATGGTGGAATGCAGACACGGCGAGCTTAAACCTCGCTGCCCCTCGGGGGCGTGCCGGTTCAAGTCCGGCTCCGGGCACCACACTCGTCAGTCGCGGGTGGCGCCGTCCGGCCAGATCACCAGGATGGGAACGCCGGTCCGTTCCGCGTACGCCACGACGTTCGCCGTCTCCCCGTACTCGGGGGCGGGCCGGCCGTCCCAGACGGCGAGCAGTCGGTCCACGGCGCCCACGAGGGCTTCGCCGCCGCCCTCGTGCACCGCCTCGACGCGGCCGCCGTGATCCAGGACGGCCTCGGCGAACCAGGTGTCCGGACCCTCGGCGAGGCAGCGGACGCCCACCAGACTGCCGGCGTCGTACCGCTCGACGACCGCCCCGAGCGCGGCCCGGACCAGCTTCTCACTGGCCTCCGGCAGTCCACGGTGTCCGGAGATGCCCAGGCGCATGATCGCTTCCTTCTGTCGGGGGTGTCCTTACGGGTACCCCCGATTCGCCAAGGTGTGACCTGCGGCACGGGGAGTTACGTCACGATCCTGGAAAGATCCTCCCCGAGCACTAGGGTGTTCGCTTTGCTTGCCCATTACTGTTATGGCAAGGCCGCGCAAGGTGGCCATGGAGGAGTGAAATGAGGAGCAGCAACCCGGTCTTCTCGCGACGGGGCTTCAGCCGCGACAACGGCCACGCGGGCTTCGACGCGGCGCCGCAGGCCGGGGGCCCCGCCGTGGGCACCAACCCGTACGCGACCAATCCGTACGCGGCCACCAACCCCTACGCCCCTCAGCAGGACGGCCAGTACGGCGCGGGCCCGCAGGCGCCCGCGCGGGCCGACGTCATGACGATCGACGACGTCGTGGCCCGTACCGCCATGACGCTGGGCACGGTCGTGCTCACCGCCGTCCTCTCGTGGTTCCTGCTGCCGGTGGATCAGGCGAACATCAGCACGTCGTACGGCGTCGCGATCGGTGCCGCGCTGATCGCGTTCGTGTTCTCGATGATCCAGGCGTTCAAGCGCACGCCGGTTCCGGCGCTGATCTTCGCGTACGCCGCCTTCGAGGGCGTCTTCCTCGGAGTGTTCAGCAACGTCCTGAGCACCTACGTCGCGCCCGGTGTGGTGTCGCAGGCGGTGCTGGGCACGATGGCTGTCTTCGCCGGTGTGCTCATCGCGTACAAGATGCGCTGGATCCGCGTCACCCGCCGCTTCTACGGCTTCGTGACGGCGGCGGCCCTGGGCTTCGTCATCCTGATGGCGGCCAACCTCCTCTTCGGCCTGATCGGCGGCGGTGACGGCCTCGGCTTCCGCAGCGGAGCGCTCGGCGTCATCTTCGGCGTCGTCGGGATCATCCTCGGCGCGTGCTTCCTGGCGCTCGACTTCAAGCAGGTCGAGGACGGCATCAGGTACGGCGCTCCGCGCCGGGAGGCGTGGTTCGCGGCCTTCGGTCTCACCGTCACGCTGGTGTGGATCTACAAGGAGATGCTGCGGCTGCTCGCGATCCTCCAGGGCGACGATTAATCAGGGCTGATCAGGCGGCTGATCAGATGCCTGACCAGGTGACTGACCGGTCGGCCGTCCCAGGCGACGACTGACCGGGCCGACCGACAGGCATGACGCGCGCGAGCGCGCACGAAGGGGTCCGCGGGCTGATGCCCGTGGACCCCTTCCGCGTGCGCCGGACCTTTATCCCACCGCGCCTGGCACCGGCCTGTTGGCGGCACTCCCGGGCGGGCACGTAAGGTCGCGGCGTGCTCGATACAACGCCGCTGACGGCCGCCGTGGACCGATTCGCCGACCGGCTGCGGGCGGCGCCGCAGAGCCGGCTGCAACGGGGCGCCGCGGCGCAGGCGCTGGCTCTGGCCAGGGAGCTGTCCGTACGGGCCCAGCGGCTCGAAGCCCCCGGCGAGGAGCCGTTGCTCATGCCCGACGCCGGGGTCTTCGTGGTGGCGGACCAATTGACCGTCGCCGCCGGAGATCTGGCCGAGGCACTGCGAACGGCCCCGTCCGCGGCAGAGCTGGACGAGGCCGTGAGGTCGGTCGAGCGGGCGGTCGTCAGAGCGACGCTATGACGCGGTCCGCGAGGATGTAGATGTGCTCCACGGCATCGGAGCCGTCGGCGGAGCCGGAGCCGGAGCCGGAGCCGTCGCCGGCACGGGCGCCCGCCGCCGTGGGACCGCTGTCGCCGCCGCAGGTGAAGGTCAGGGCGTACGCGCCGGAGACGCCCGAGCCGCCCAGCAGATACGGGGCGTGGCCCTCGCGCAGCGCTGCGGCGAGCCGCTCGGCGGTCTCGCGCTGGCCCGGCGTCATGCAGAGTGTCGTCCCGTCGGCGAAGACGTACACGTCGAGCGTGCCCAGCGGGCCCGGGCGGACGTCGGCGAGTGCCGTACGGGTCTCCGCCAGTTCTTCGAGCCGCGCCACGGTGCGGTCGTGGTCGGTGACCACCGGCGTCTGCACCGGCACGAAGTCGGGGTGCGAGGGGTGCCGGCGGCGTGCCGCGGCCAGCTCGGGCGAGTCGTCGGCGAACTCGGTGGCCTCACCGGCTCCGTCGGCGCCGCCCGCACCGCCGATCTCACCGACCTCGCTCACCTCGGAGAGGTCCGGGTAGTCACCGAGGTCGTCGAGGCCGGCGAGTCCCTCGGTGGCGTCGAGATCGAGCGACTCCAGCGATCCCAGGGATTCCAGGCCGACGAAGTCCGCCTGGCGGGGGATGTAGAAGGGGCCGTCCTCGATACCGAAACCGGCGAGACCTCCCAGCAGCGACGGGGTGTCGGCGGCGTCGCGTGCCTCCTGGGCGGCCCAGAAGGCGCGCGCCTCGGCCAGTTCGCGTTCACGCTCCTCGGCGAGCGCCTCGGCGACGGCGGTACGGATCTCCTCGGTCGGCGTGGCCGTTCTGGCCTGCGGTACGGAGGCGGTGAGGCCGTCCGGGTTCGCGGCGGCCAGTTCGCCGCGCAGCGCGGTGACCTGCCGGCGCAGCCCGTGAGCGGCGTGCAGAGCAGCGACGCCCACGGCCGTGGCGGTAGCCGTGGTCAGCAGCAGGGCAAGAGACATGGCGCTCACTGACTACTCCCGATTTCAATCGATACCCCCGACTTCCTACCTCAGCTTGTCGTGGGTGCGCGCCGGTCGTCAGTGCATTACGTCACGAAATGGACGGGTCTTTCGGCCCGCCGTTTCTTCCGAATGTGGCCCTGAGCTGGGCAAACGAATCTCCCCCGGGCATAGATCACATCCTGGGGGAGATTCAGTCACGACTGGGGATCGACGGGGTCGAGTGCGCTCTTCTCAGATCACCTGATTACTCTCCGCCACAAATCAGCTCAAGCGTTCGATAACCATGGCCATCCCCTGCCCCCCGCCGACGCACATGGTCTCCAGGCCGAACTGCTTGTCGTGGAACTGCAGACTGTTGATCAGCGTGCCGGTGATCCGGGCGCCGGTCATGCCGAAGGGGTGGCCGACGGCGATGGCGCCGCCGTTGACGTTCAGCTTGTCCAGCGGGACGCCCAGGTCCCGGTAGGACGGGATGACCTGCGCGGCGAACGCCTCGTTGATCTCGACGAGGTCGATGTCGCCGATGGTCAGCCCGGCGCGGGAGAGCGCCTGCCGGGACGCCTCGACCGGGCCGTACCCCATGATCTCCGGCGACAGGCCGGTGACGCCGGTGGAGACGATCCGGGCCAGCGGGGTCAGGCCCAGCTCGCGCGCCTTCGTGTCGGACATGATCACGAGCGCGGCGGCGCCGTCGTTGAGCGGACAGCAGTTGCCCGCCGTGATCAGGCCGTCGCGGCGGAAGACCGGCTTGAGGCCCTCGACGCCCTCCATCGTGACGCCGGCGCGCGGCCCGTCGTCCTTGGCGACCACCGTGCCGTCCGGGGTCGTGACCGGGGTGATCTCGCGCTCCCAGAAGCCGTTCTTGATGGCTTCCTCGGCCAGATTCTGGGACCGTACGCCGAACTCGTCCATGTCCTGGCGCGTGACGCCCTTGAGGCGGGCCAGGTTCTCGGCGGTCTGCCCCATGGCGATGTACGCGTCCGGGACCAGGCCGTCCTCGCGCGGGTCGTGCCACCGCGCGCCCTCGCTCGCCGCGACGGCGGCGGTGCGGGCCTCGGCGTCCCCGAAGAGCGGGTTGTGGGTGCCGGGCAGGCCGTCCGAGGAGCCGTTCACCGACCGCGACACCATCTCGACACCGGCCGAGATGAAGACGTCTCCCTCGCCGGCCTTGATGGCGTGCAGTGCCATCCGGGACGTCTGGAGGGAGGACGAGCAGTAGCGGGTGATGGTGCAGCCGGGGAGGTGGTCCATCCCCATCTGCACGGCGACGATACGGCCGAGGTTGTGCCCCTGCTCCCCGCCGGGCAGGCCGCAGCCGAGCATCAGGTCGTCGATGTCGCGGGGGTCGAGCCCGGGGACCTTCGCCAGCGCGGCCTGGATGATCGTGGCGGTCAGGTCGTCGGGCCGCAGCTCCTTGAGGGAGCCCTTGAAGGCCCGGCCGATGGGGGAACGGGCGGCAGAGACGATCACGGCTTCGGGCATCGCAGCTCCATAGGGACGGGAAGACGAACGGGCGGGCTGTTGGACCGGACTCGCGGGAGGGCCCTCGGACGGGTGGAAGGCAGGGCCCTGTGGGAAGTTACCCGTACGTAGTGGCTGGGTCACCGGGCCGGACGTGTGATGCGGGCCTCTTTTCTAAGCGCTTGCTCAGGAGGGGGCGTCCGTACGGCCGCCCACCCCTCCTGCAACCGCCCTCCTGCAACCGCCCGCGCGCAACCGCCCTCCTGCAACCGCCCGCGCGCGACCGCCCGCGCCGAAACCGCGCCGCGTCGCATGTGGCGCGTCACATGTGCCGCGCCTCCGTCGGTGTCGCCTCCGACGTGGTCGGCAGGTGACGGCGCCGGCGGTGCTTGAGCAGCGCCCAGGGCGCGCGGGCCGCCGTGACCTCCGTACCCGCCTGGGACGCGGCCGCCGAGGCCGCCTTCGCCACCGGGAGCATGTCCTCGTCGCGCGAGGCGTCGAGCTGGTCCGTCTCCGGCCAGAGGCCGAGCACCGCGCAGAGCGTCGGCAGGACCGCCATCGCGGCGGTCGCGTACCCCTCCGCCGAGGGGTGGTAGTTGTCCGGGCCGAACAGCTCCCGGGGGTTCGCCGCGAATTCCGGGCCCAGCAGGTCGCCCAGCGAGACCGTGCGGCCGCCCTGCTCGACCGCCACGATCGTCTGCGCCGCCGCCAGCTGCCTGCTCACCCGGCGGGCCAGGTAGCGCAGCGGCTGGTGGACCGGTTCGATCGTGCCGAGATCCGGGCACGTTCCGACGACCACCTCCGCCCCGGCCGTGCGCAGCCGCCGTACCGCCGCCGACAGATACCGCACCGAGCGCGTCGCCGGCATGCGGTGGGTCACGTCGTTCGCACCGATCATGATCACGGCGACGTCCGGGATCCGGCCCGGATCCGAGAGCGTCAGCGTCACCTGGCGGTCCAGATCGTCCGAGCCGGCCCCCGGCAGCGCCACATTCCGCAGATCCACCGGCCGCTCGGCGACCGCCGCGAGCCCCGAGGCGAGCAGCGCTCCCGGTGTCTGCCCCGCCCGCCGCACACCCTGCCCGGCGGCCGTGGAATCGCCGAGCATCCCCATCCGCAGGGGTTCGGTGTGTCCGAAGGCCAGTCCGTACCACCCGTCCCCACTGGGCGGTACGGGTGCGACCCCACCGCCCACCGACCGCTTCGCCAGCTGGGCCTCGGCCAGCAGCACCCCGATGCCGGCCGCCCCGATCAGACCGATGCTGCCGCCGCCGTACGCCGCGCCGGCCGCGATCCGCCGTGCCACCCTCGCCCTCGACACAGTCCGCGCCTCCTCCTCCTGGCCGTACGCACGAGTACGTACACCAGCTAACTGCCCCGGAAGGACTGTCGCCCAATCTCACGCGCGTACGCATACGCTGGCCGGACCATCACGGAGACCCCGGAGACATACGGTGCAATTCCACGACTCGATGATCAGCCTCGTTGGCAACACCCCGCTGCTGAAGCTGAGCAGCGTGACCGAAGGCATTCAGGCGACAGTCCTGGCCAAGGTCGAGTACTTCAACCCCGGCGGTTCGGTGAAGGACCGCATCGCCCTGCGCATGATCGAGGCGGCCGAGGAGAGCGGTGAGCTCCGGCCCGGCGGCACGATCGTCGAGCCGACGAGCGGCAACACCGGCGTCGGCCTGGCCATCGTGGCCCAGCAGAAGGGGTACAAGTGCGTTTTCGTGTGCCCCGACAAGGTGTCCATGGACAAGATCAATGTCATGCGGGCGTACGGCGCCGAGGTCGTCGTCTGCCCCACGGCGGTCGACCCCGAGCACCCCGACTCGTACTACAACGTCTCCGACCGGCTGGTGCGTGAGACGCCGGGCGCCTGGAAGCCCGACCAGTACAGCAACCCGAACAACCCGCGCTCGCACTACGAGACGACCGGCCCCGAGCTCTGGGAGCAGACGGACGGGAAGATCACCCATTTCGTCGCGGGCGTCGGTACGGGCGGCACCATCTCCGGCACCGGCCGCTTCCTCAAGGAGGCCAGCGAGGGCCGCGTGCGGGTCGTGGGCGCGGACCCCGAGGGGTCGGTCTACTCCGGCGGCTCCGGGCGGCCGTACCTGGTCGAGGGCGTCGGCGAGGACTTCTGGCCGTCGGCGTACGACCGTACGGTGACGGACGAGATCGTCGCCGTGTCCGACAAGGACTCCTTCCAGATGACCCGCCGCCTCGCCAAGGAGGAGGGCCTGCTCGTCGGCGGCTCCTGCGGGATGGCGGTCGTGGCCGCGCTGAAGGTCGCGGAAGGGCTCGGCCCGGACGACGTCGTGGTCGTCCTGCTGCCGGACAGCGGCCGCGGCTACCTCAGCAAGATCTTCAACGACGAGTGGATGAACGACTACGGCTTCCTGGACCACGGCGGCGAGGAGCCGCGCGTCGGCGACGTGCTCCGCCACAAGGAAGGCCCCATCCCGACGCTCGTCCACATGCACCCGGAGGAGACCGTCGGCGAGGCCATCGAGGTCCTGCGCGAGTACGGCGTCTCCCAGATGCCGATCGTGAAGCCGGGCGCGGGACACCCCGACGTGATGGCGGCGGAGATCATCGGCTCGGTCGTGGAGCGGGAGCTGCTCGACGCGCTCTTCACCCAGCGCGCCTCGCTCGGCGACGCGCTGGACAAGCACATGTCCACGCCGCTGCCGCAGGTCGGCTCGGGTGAGCCGGTGGCCGACCTGATGGCCGCGCTGAGCGGCTCCGACGGCTCCGACGCGGCGATCGTGCTGGTGGAGGGCAAGCCCACCGGGGTCGTGAGCAGGCAGGACGTGCTGGCGTTCCTGTCCAAGGGCGTGAAGTAGTCACGGAGTGACAGGCCCCCGGGCGAGGCCGCCGACGAGGTGCCCGTGAGCGGCCGGCCGAGGTGCCCGTGAGCGGCCGGCCGAGGTGACGGGCGGTTGCCGGTGCGAAGGCGCGCATTCGCGAAAGTGGTACGAGCGTGACACGTGCCCGCAGCACCGGCTTAACACGCGTCCGGCACATTGGTGGTTGTCGGCGTCATGGACTACGGAGCGGCTCCCGGACCTCCACAGACGCCCAGGACACGTAGACCGGCCCTGACCCGGACCGTGTCCCTCGCGGGGACCGCCGTCGTCCCGCCCCCCGGAAACGGGGGTGCGGCGGTCCCCGCGATTATCTTTTGCGCGGTTGCGGCGTTGCGCGGTTGCGCGGTTGCGCCGTTACCCGGTCGCAATCGCGCCCTATCGCCCGTCCTTGCCGGGGGCACGCCGCAGCCCGTGCGCGGCGGCCCAGGCCGCCGCCACATCCTCCGGATCCTTCTTGTCCTTGTCGACCTGGCGGTTCAGTTCGGTCAGGTCCTCCGTCGTCAGGGCATTGCCCAGGCGGGCCAGGGCCTTGCGGACGGTGGAGTCCGCCGAGCGGTCGGCGATCAGGGGGACGACGCGCTGGCCCGGGATGAGGTTCTTCGGGTCGGAGAGGACCACCCAGTGCTCGGCGGCGATGTCGACGTCCGTGGTGAAGAGGTTGGCCACGTCCACATCGCCCTTCTTCAGCGCGCCCTTGACCAGGGGGCCCGACGCGTCCAGGGACGCGAACTCCTTGAACTCCACGCCGTACACGTCCTTGAGGCCGACGAGGCCGACGACCCGGTTCTTCACCTCCGGCGGGGCGCCGAGGACCAGCTTGCCGTTGTGCCCGGCGAGGTCGGCGAGCGTCTTGAGGCCGTACTTCTCGGCGGTCTCGCGGGTGACGGCGAAGGCGTCGGAGTCCTCGGCCTTGCCGTACGGGAGGATCTGGAGGCCCCGGGGGAGCGCGACGGCGAGGGCGTTCTGCATCTCGCCCTCCTCGGTGGCGGTCGCTTTCGGGTCGACGTAGTGGAGCAGGGCGCCCTGGTATTCGGGGAGCAGATCGATGTCGCCGCCCTGGAGCGCGGGGATGAGGATCTCGCGGGTGCCGAGGTTGGGGCGGACGGTCGTCTTCACCCCGGCGGCGCCCAGCACGACCGCGTACAGGTGGCCGAGGATCTGGTTCTCGGTGAAGTTGGCGGTACCGATGGTGACGCCGTCGGAGCTGGAGCCGCCGCCCGCGCCGCCGCCCTCCCCTTCCAGGGAGGTGATGCCGCCACCGCACGCGGCGAGGGCGGGCACGGCGGCCCCGGCGAGCAGACCGCCGAGCAAGGTCCTTCGATGCATGGGTGAGTTCTCCTCAGACGGCGGTGCGGTGGCGGAAGATGACGCGCTGAAGCCCGGCCAGTGCCAGATCGAGGACGACGGCGACGGCCGCGACGAGCACCGCTCCGCCCAGCACCTGGACGAGGTCGCGCTGGGCCAGGCCGTCGAAGACGTACCGGCCGAGCCCGCCGAAGCTGACGTACGCGGCGACGGTCGCCGTCGCCACCACCTGGATCAGCGCGAGTCGCAGCCCGGTCATGATCAGCGGCAGCGCGAGCGGGACCTCGATCCGGAGCAGGACCTGATGGCCGCGCATGCCCTGGCCGCGCGCCGCGTCCCGCACTTCCGGGTCGACGGCGGTCATCCCGGCGTACGTATTGGTCACGATGGACGGGACGGCGAGCGCGACGAGCGCCACGTACACCGGGATCATGGACAGGCCGCCGGCCAGGAAGACCAGCACCACCAGGCCGACGGTGGGCAGTGCCCGGCCGAAGGACGCCAGGTTGACGGCGACGAACGCGCCCCGGCCGGTGTGCCCGATGAGCAGGCCGACGGGCAGCGCGATCACGGCGGCGATCAGGGTCGCGAGCAGGGAGTACTGGAGGTGTTCGGCGAGCCGGTGGCCGATGCCGTCGGGGCCGGTCCACTGTTCGCCGGAGACCAGCCAGGAGCCGAGGCCCGTGAAGAGTTCGAACATGTCGGGTCAGGCCCTCCCGCGCGACGAGTGCCGCCGCCTCGTCCACGGTGTCAGTACGTACTGCAAACCCACCAGCACCGCGTCCGCGACCAGCGCGAGGAGCAGGGTCAGCACGACACCGGCGATCACCGGGGTGGGGAAGTTCCGCTGGAAGCCGTCGGTGAAGAGCTGGCCGAGGCCGCCGTCCCCGATGTACGTGGCGACGCTGACCAGGGAGATCGACATGACCGTGGCGATCCGTACGCCCGCCATGATCACGGGCAGCGCGAGCGGCAGTTCGACGGTGAGCAGGGTGCGCAGCGGGCGGGTGCCCATGGCGACGGCGGCCTCGCGGGCCTTGGCCGGTACGGAGTCGAGTCCTTCGACGGTGTTCCGCAGCAGGACCACGAGGGTGTAGATCGTCAGGCCGATGACGGTGGTGGTCCTGGTCAGCCCCGAGACGGGGAGCAGGAGGATGAAGACCGCGATGGACGGGATCGTGAAGAGGACGTTCGAGATCCCGAGGAGGAAGCCGCGCAGGGCGCGGACGCGGTGGGCGAGGACCGCCAGGGGGAGCGAGATGAGCAGCCCGAGGAGGACGGCGGTGAGGGCGGCCTGGAGGTGGGAGAGGGTGAGGGTGGTGAGGTCGCCCGCGTGATCGGCGATCCACGCCCACTGGACGGTCATACGGCTCCGCTCCGGGTGGCGGTGGTGCTGGTGGGGGCGGTGTTGCCGATGTTGCCGGTGTCGCCGGTGGTGGCTGCGGTGGCCGTCGCCGTCGCCGCTTCGTGGTGGCGGCGGCCCGCGTGCTCGTGGACCGTCTCGCGCGGGGTGACCCCGGTCAGGACACCGTTCGCGTCGACCCGGGCGACCAGGCCGGCCGGTGCGGCGATCGATTCGTCGACCGCCGCGAGCAGCGAGTCCGTGTCGCGCAAGGGGCGTACGGGCAGCAGCTGTACGTCCCCGGAGCGGCGGCCGGCCGTGTGGCGCGCGGTGTCCGGATCGAGCCAGCCGAGGGGTTCGTCCCGGGCGGACACCACCAGGTGCGGCCCGGCGCCGGGCGCCGGGACCGGCTCGTCCGACCGTACGGTCGCGGCCCGCAGGACCGGTACGCCGGCCAGCGTCGTCAGCGACAGCAGCTTCAGCCCGCGCTCCGCGCCGAGGAAGTCCGCGACGAAGCCGTCCGCCGGGCGGGCCAGCAGCTCGGCGGGCGCGGCGCACTGCACCAGGTCACCGCCGGTGCGGAAGACCGCGATCCGGTCGCCCAGCCGTACCGCTTCGTCGATGTCGTGCGTGACGAAGACGATGGTCTTGTTCAGCTCCTGCTGGAGCCGCAGCAGCTCGTCCTGGAGCTGGGTCCGTACGACCGGGTCGACCGCGCCGAACGGCTCGTCCATCAGCAGCACCGGCGGGTCGGCGGCGAGCGCCCTGGCCACCCCTACCCGCTGCTGCTGCCCGCCGGAGAGCTGGTGCGGGTAGCGCTTCCCGGAATCCGCCCCCAGCCCGACCGTCTCCAGCAGGTCCGCCGCGCGCGCCCGCGCCTTCTTGCGGCCCCAGCCCAGCAGCAGGGGGACGGTCGCGATGTTGTCGAGGACCGTGCGGTGCGGAAAGAGGCCCGACTGCTGGATGACATAGCCGATGCCGCGCCGCAGCTCGGCGGCGTCCTGTGCCAGGACGTCCCGGCCGCCCAGCCGGATGGTGCCGGAAGTCGGCTCGACCATGCGGTTGATCATGCGGAGGGTGGTGGTCTTGCCGCAGCCCGAGGAGCCCACCAGGACGGTGATACCGCCCTCCGGCATCTCCAGGGTGAGGTCGCGGACCGCCGTGGTGCCGTTCGGGAAGCGTTTGTGCACCGCGTCGAATGTGATCATCAATCGTCCCTTGCCCGGCTTGCATACGGTCATGCAGAGTTCGTGGTGACTGAATAGAATGACAATGCCCTGAGGTGGTGCGCCGGATGATGCGCCGGGGTGGCGCGCCGGGGTGATGCGCTCGTCGCGGATGGTCACAGGGCAGGACGTAGCGTCCGACAGGAGGCGTTCACGCATGATGTCGTCCCACATGACGGACTCGTCGGCCGTGAGTACGGCCATCGTCGTCCTGGACGGACAGAGCCTCCCGGTCGCCGATGTCGTCCGGATGGCCGACGGTGCAGCCCGTCCCGTACCCGGTACCGACGCGATGAAGCGTGTCGAGCAGACCTGGCATGTCGCACGCGAACTGGCGGGCTCCGGACGGGTCTACGGCCGCTCCACCGGCGTCGGCGCCAACCGCACCGAAGCCGTGCCCACCGAGGCCGCCGCCGACCACGGCCTGCGGCTGCTGCGCAGCCATGCCGGAGCCGTCGGCGAACCGCTGCCCGCCCGCGAGGTCCGCGCCATGCTCGCGGTCCGCGCCAACCAACTCCTCGCCGGAGGCGCGGGACTGCGGCCGACCGTCGTGGGCGCCCTCTGCGACGCGGTGGAATCAGGCGCGCACCCCGTCGTCAACGAATTCGGCTCGGTCGGTACGGGCGACATCGCGGCCCTCGCCCAGCTGGGCCTCGCCCTCGCCGGTGAACACCCCTGGCAGGGCGGCCCCGCACCCGAACCGCAGCCCCTCGACAACAACGACGCTCTCGCCCTGATCAGCAGCAACGCCCTCACCCTCGGACAATCCGCGCTCGCCCTCGACGAACTGCGCCGGCTCATCGCCGCCACCGAGCTGGTCGCCGCGCTCTCCCTGCTCGCCGTCGACGGTTCGTACGAGGCGTACGCCGAGCCCGTCCACGCGGCCCGCCGGCACCCCGGCTCGTACGCCGTCGCCGCCGACATGCGGCGCATCCTCGGCGCGCCCGACCGGCCGGCGCCGCCGCTCGGACGGATCCAGGACCCGTACGGCTTCCGGTGCGTCCCGCAGATACACGGCCCGGCGCGCGACGCCGCCGACGCGCTGGAGAACACCCTCGCCGTCGAGATCAACGCCGCCGCCGAGAACCCGCTGATCTGCGCCGGCACCGAAGCGGAGCCGGCCCCCGCCGCCTACCACCACGGCGGCTTCTACCTCGCCCAACTGGCCCTCGCGCTCGACCACTTCCGGCTCTCCCTCGTCCAGACCGCGCGCCTGTCCACCTCCCGGCTCTCCGCCCTGAACGAACCCGCCTTCACCCGGCTGCGGCCCTTCCTCGCCGACGCCGAGCCCGCCAGTTCCGGCGTGATGATCCTGGAGTACGCGGCCGGAGCGGCCCTCGGCGACCTGCGGGCCTATTCCGCACCCGCCTCGCTCGGCCACGCGGTACTGTCCCGGGGCGTGGAGGAGCAGGCGAGTTTCGCCTCGCTGGCCGCACGCCAGACCCTGCGCGCGGCGAACGCGTACCGCCTGGTCGTCGGCTGCGAACTCGTCGCCGCCGTACGGGCCCTGCGCCAGCGCGACCTGCGCCCGGAGCCCGGCCTCCCGGTGGGCCGGGCCTTCGAACTGGCCGAATCCGTACTCGACGACGCGGTCACCGACCGGCCGTTGACCGATGATGTGACGGCAGCCGCCGCGCTGCTCGACCGCTTCGCCGAGCTGACGGCCCACCCGACCACCGACCCCATGAGGGGAAGCGCATGAGCGAGGGCCCTGCCGCCCGGCTGCAACAGCTCTTCGAGGGCCACCGGCTCACCCCCACGCAGCGGCGCATCGCCCACAGCATGGTGCGCCGGGCCGGGGACGCGCCGTTCCTGTCGAGCGTCGAGCTGGCGGAGCTGGCCGGGGTCAGCCAGCCGTCCGTCACCCGCTTCGCCGTCGCGCTCGGCTTCGACGGCTACCCGGCGCTGCGCAAGCACCTGCGGGAGGTCGCCCCGGCCGGGCCGGTGCCGGGGGAGTCCTCGTACAACGCGTACCAACAGGCCGTGCTCGGCGAGATCGAGAACCTCCGGCACCTGGCCGAACTGCTCGCCGACCCCGCCCCGGTGGAACGGGCGGGACGGCTGCTCGCCGCCTCCCGCCCCCTGCCGGTCCTCGGGCTGCGCGCCGCCTCCTCACAGGCACGGGGCTTCGCCTACTTCGCGGCCAAGGTCCACCCGGACGTACGCCTCCTCGACGAGGGCGGCACGATGCTCGCCGACCGGATCGACGCGGCGCGGCACGCGGGCGCGAGCGCGCTGCTCTGCTTCGCACTGCCGCGCCACCCGAAGGAGGTCGTGGACACGCTGGCGTACGCGCGGTCCACCGGACTGACGGTGGTGACCGTCGCCGATTCCGCCTTCGCACCGGTCGCCCGGCACAGCGATCTGCTGATCCCGGCGGCGGTGGGCACGGGCCTGGCCTTCGACACGGCGTGCGCGCCGATGCTGCTGGGGCGGGTGTTGCTGGAGGCGATGTGCGACGACCTGCCGAGCGCGCAGGCGCGGCTGGAGGAGTTCGACGCGCGGGCGGCTGCCCGGGGGCTCTTCACCGAGTAGTTGCCGTAGTTGCTGTAGCTGCCGTAGCTGCCGTAGCTGCCCTGAAGAAGCCCGCACGTCCGATCGCGTTCGACACCGGCCCCGGATGACCTGCTCACCGTCCGCTCAGCGAGTGCAGTTGGGCGAATTCGCCGGCGAGCATGCCCATCAGGACGAGATCGCGGTGCCGCCCGGTGAGAAACACGTGATCACGGAGGCGGCCCTCCTCGACGAAGCCGAGCCGGCGATGAAGTGCCAGCGATGCCTCGTTGTGTACGAAGATCCGTGCTTCGCACTTGTGATAGCGCCGCTCGGCGAACATGTAGCGCAGCAACAGCACGACGGCTTCTGCCGCGTAGCCCTCGCGCCGGTGATCAGCGCCGATCGTGACGCCGTACTCGAACC
Organism: Streptomyces sp. NPDC051569; assembly: GCF_044454085.1. Lineage (NCBI taxonomy): Bacteria > Bacillati > Actinomycetota > Actinomycetes > Kitasatosporales > Streptomycetaceae > Streptomyces > Streptomyces sp. NPDC051569. The sequence goes on along the minus strand of NZ_JBITDJ010000014.1, from coordinate 15,165 downwards.
AGCCCGCACGTGGGTCGGCGTGGTGCGAGCCGACAGCACCGACCATCTCCCCCGTGTCGACGGCTTCGATCGCCAAGTGGAAGCAGTCTCCGTCGGACGCGGCAGCGGCCTGCTCTTTCGCCCGGGCGCGGTAGCCCTCGGCGGAACGGGGCGGGTGCAGCACGTCTCCCAACCGCTCCTCGTCCCCGGCGAAGCGCATGAGCGCGGTCCAGTCGTCGGGTTCGATACCGCGCAGGCGTACCCGCTCGCCCGTCCAGAAGGATGTCATCGGGCCATCGGATCACGCCGCCGGTTTCGGCGTCCAGGGCTCGCGCCGCCCCAAGTCCCGCCTGTGGAAGGGCACTTCGGACCGCAGGCGTCGCGGCCGGTGACGCCGTGCCCGGCGGGGCACGGCGCCGCCGCTGAACCGGCTGAACCGGCTGAACCGGCTGAACCGGCTGAACCGGCTGAACCGGCTGAACCGGCTGGGCCGATCGAGTTCGGCCGCACGGGCTGACCGCTGAACCGGCCGAGCCGCCGCTCAGATCTCCAGGTCGGCTTCGATCTTCTTCAGCTGATGGCGGGCCATCGCGAGGTTCGCGCGGGACTTGTCCAGCGCCAGGTAGAGGAAGAGCCCGTTGTTTCCACGCCCCTTGAGCAGCCGGATGAGGTGGTACTGGTTGCCGAGGGTGATGAGGATGTCCTCGATCTCGTCCTGGAGGCCGAGCATCTCCATGGTGCGGACCTTGGCCCGGACCACATCGGTGTTGCCGGCCGCGGCGACCGTCAGATCCAGGTCCTTGCTGCCGCCGATGGTGCCGAGGGCCATACCGCTGGAGTAGTCGACCAGCGCGGCCCCCAGCGCGCCTTCGATGACGGTGGTTGCTTCCTTGAGGGCGGCTTCGGTACTGGCCATGAATGTCGCACTTCCTTTCCGTCCGGTGGCGGTCCGGGGATTTCCGGGCGCCCTGGGTGTCCTGGTGGGGGGTGTCATGGGTCAGGCGTTCTCCAGCCGGTCCAGGGCGCCGTCGACCAGCTCGCCGATCCGGGCGCTGGAGCGGCGGGCCTCCAGATGGAGGCGGCCCACATTGATCCGGGGCTCCGCGAGGAGCGTCAGTACGGCTGAGGAGCCCGCGGCGTACGTCGCCACGTAACCCAGCTCGCCGCGGATCAGCAGCTCCCGGAAGCCGCCCTGGCCCGTGCTGTCCGTCAGACGCAGGGCGACGCCCAGCGCGGCGGCGGTCAGCGCGGCCACCCCCTCCGCCTCCACGCCGGTCGTGTCCTGCGCCAGCACCAGACCGTCGGCACTGGCCGTGAGCGCGCCGGTGAGCTGCGGGAGGCGGGCCCGCAGCCGTCGTAGTTCGCCGAGCACATCGGCTTCCGCCGTCATCAGCTGTCTCCTCTCGGCGCGCTGCCGCAGAGCCCGTCTCATGACGGCGCGGCGAGGGCCCGGTGGATGGAACGGGGAGTCACAGGCTTGCCTCCAGGGCGTCGCGGAGTCGGCGTAACAGGGCGATGTCCGGGTCGGCCGAGACCGTCGCGACCCAGGAGGGAACCTTCGCGGGCCCGGCCGGGGCCGGTTCGTCGGGCGTCTCGACCAGCCCGGCGGCGGCCAGCCGCCGGACGTCGAGCAGTGTGTGGAACGCGGGCCGGCCCAGCGCCCAGGCGATGGCCACCGGGGTCCGGACCCCGTCGGCCAGCTCCAGCAGGGCGCGCTGGCGGCGGGTGACCGTCTGGCCGGGCGCGGGAGCGCGGGCCACCACGGGGGCGGTGTCCACGGCCGCGTACGGCCAGACCTGATCGAGGAGTTCGCGCCGGCGCAGGGTCTCGCGCTCGACGGCCGCCGCCGGGACGGGCCGTATCGGGCCGAGCCAGTGCGCGACGCCGTAGCGGAAACGGGTGGGGCCGCTGCCCGGTGCGAGGGCGAAGAAGGCGGCGTCGAACAGGGCGCCCAGGTGGCAGATCTCCAGCTCGCCGTCGCCGAGCCCCCCGCTGTCGACGAGGTACCGGCCGACCTCCCGGCGGGCGCCGGCCCGGTCGACCGCTTCCTCCCAGCCGGTGCGCGGCAGCCGGCCGCCCGCTGTCAGCAGGACGTCGATGCCGGGCGCGGCAGGGCTCTCCGCGTGCACGATGCGGCCGTCGGCGAGATAGAGCGTGCCGTGGTCGCGCAGGAGCGCGCCGGTGGCGCGTTCGCCGGCCAGCCGGACGAGCATCGGGGAGACGGTGGCCGGTGCCGGTGCCGGTGCCGGTGCCGGTGCGGGCGGCGGGGCAGGTATCGCGGCTTTCGCGGTCATCCGAGCACCAGCCGTTCGGCCAGCTGCCGCAGACGCAGGCGGGCCAGGGCGAGATTGCCGGTGGTGCGGTCGAGCCACAGGTGCAGGAAGACGCTGCTGTCGAACGTCGTCTCGACGAAGCAGAGGAGGTGGTAGCCGGTGCGGGTGGTGACGATGAGGTCCTCGACGGGTGGCCCCTTGTCGGAGCGTCCGCTGTCGGGCCGTCCGCTGTCGGAGCGTCTTCGGTCGGAGGATCGCGGGTCGGTCCGCGGCTCGGTCCCGGTCCCGGTCCCGGTCCCGGTCCCGGATTCGGTCACGGGTTCGGCGTCCGGGGCGAACGCCGTGTACTCGGCTGCCGCTCTCGCCAGGTCGGCCGTCTCGGCGGCGGTGGCCTCGTGGTCGCCGCCCGGCGAAGCGCCCGCCGTGCCGAGCGCGAGCCCGCTCGTCCAGTCGACAATCGCCGCTCCGCGCGCCCCTGGGAGGCTCATCGCCTCCTCCAGGCATGCGTCGATTCCGGGCACGCGATTCCCCTCACAGCCAGGCGCGCAGGCGTACTGTCGTGCGGCAGTAATCGTGAGATTACGCAACGCTCGTGCGACAGGGGGGAGTTCTGGCATTTTCCATCGGAACATGCGTGCGTTGTCAGCCACATCCCCGGCGCGGCGCGCGCGAACGCCCGGCCGCGTCAGGGCTCGCGGACGGGAAACGCCCGGCCGTGACCGTTCACGACCGGGCGCGCCCGTTCCTCATCCCCGCTCTCGGTCCCCGCTCTCAGCTGTCCAGCAGCGCGTCCCGGTACGCCTCGCCCGCCTCGGCGACGATCTCCGCGACCGTCTGCGGAGCCCGTACGGTCGCGAACCGCACCGTCCCCGGCGTCCCCGGCGTCCCCGGCGTCTGCGCCGTCCCCGGCGTCTGCGGCGCCACCGTGAAGCCGTGAATGCCCGGCCTGGCCAGGCTGTTGTAGGCGTAGTGGTTGGAGAAGTAGTACGCGCCGGTGTCGAGGGCGGCCACGAGATCGCCCTGCTCCAGCAGCGGGAGCGGCCGGTCGGCGGCGAGCAGGTCGCCGGCGAAGCAGGCCGGGCCCGCCACGTCCTGAGCGACGTCGGGGCCCGTCTTGGGGCGCCCCTCGGGGTCGTACGCGGCGATGCGCAGCGGCCAGGAGACCGGGTCGTAGACGGTACGGGTGGCGATCTGGGCGCCCGCGTGGGTCACCGCGATGGGGCGGCCCCCGGCGGACTTGGTGTACTCGACGCGGGCGAGGACCGTGCCGTGCTTGGCGAGCAGCGAACGGCCGAATTCCGTCACCAGCCCGTAGCGTCCGTCCAGCAGTCCGGGGACGGTGTCCTTGAGCAGCCGCGCGTACGCGGCGTAGCTGGGGGTCTCCTCCTCGGAGGAGAAGTTGACCGGGAGCCCGCCGCCGATGTCGAGGGTGTCGATCTGGGGGCGCCCGGCCGCCGCGTTGATCTCCTCGGCCAGCTCGTACGCCGTCCGTACGCCCTGTGCCATCAGCTCCAGCGGGACGCCCTGCGAGCCGGAGTGGGTGTGCAGCCTGGTCAGCCAGGGGCGGTCCAGGTAGGCCCGGACGACCCAGGCGCGGGCGCCTTCGTCGCGCAGCGCGACGCCGAATTTGGAGGTCGCGGTCGCGGTGGACAGCGCCCCGATGGAACCGGCGCCGATCTGCGGATTGACCCGCAGCCCCAGCGGCGAGCGCACCCGGTCCGGGCCGGGCTGCCGAGAGCCGGGCTGCCGGTGGTCGACGTGCCCGGAGCCGACCAGGGCGTCGATCCGGGCCAGCTCCTGCGGATTGTCGGCGTTGACGGCGATGCCCAGGGCGAGGGCCTCGCTCAGCTCGGCGGCGGTCTTGGCGGGGGAGTCGAGGACGGTACGGGCGGCCGGTACGCCGGCCGCGCGGGCCAGGGCCAGCTCGCCCGGGCTGGCGACCTCGGCGCCGATGCCCTGCTCGTGCAGGAGGCGCAGCACGGGCACGAGCGGTGCGGCCTTCACGGCGAAGGCGTGCAGGACGGGGGTGCCCGGCGCGGTGACCTCGTCGAAGGCGGTACGGAGCGCGGCGGCGGAGGCCCGTATGCCGGCCACGTCGAGCAGGGCGACGACGGGCTCCTCGCCGGTGATCAGTCCCTGTGCCACGGCGGCCCGTACGGCCTGGTCGCGGCGGGCCGCCGGATCGGTGCCGCTGCCGCTCACGCGGGTGGCACCGCGAGGGCCGCCGCCGCTGCCGCCGTTGGTGTCGTGTCGCGTGCCGTCATCCGTGTTCTGGCCGTTGTGCAGTTCCGAAACCATGTCCGCCAGCCAATCATCCCGACGCGCCCCCGGCGACGGCCGGCCACCTGTTGACTACAACTATTCATCCGTCCAGGATGTGAATGGATAAGCCAACAGGCTCACCATGGAGGAGGCATTCGCCATGTCAGGACCCCGCCCCGTACGGGCACCGCGCGGTACGGAACTGAGCGCCCTGGGATGGCAGCAGGAAGCCGCCCTCCGCATGCTCCAGAACAACCTCGACCCGGAGGTCGCCGAGCACCCCGACAAACTCGTCGTCTACGGCGGCACCGGCAAGGCCGCGCGGGACTGGCGCTCCTACGACGCCATGGTCCGCACCCTGCGCACGCTCAAGCAGGACGAGACGATGCTCGTCCAGTCCGGCCGCCCGGTGGGTGTCATGCAGACCCACGAGTGGGCGCCGCGCGTCCTGCTCGCCAATTCCAACCTGGTCGGTGACTGGGCGAACTGGGAGGAATTCCGGCGGCTGGAGTCCCTCGGGCTCACCATGTACGGGCAGATGACGGCCGGTTCATGGATCTACATCGGCACGCAGGGCATCCTCCAGGGCACGTACGAGACGTTCTCGGCCGTCGCGGCCAAGCAGTTCGGCGGCACACTCGCCGGGACGATCACCCTCACCGCGGGCCTGGGCGGCATGGGCGGCGCGCAGCCGCTCGCCGTGACCATGAACGACGGTGTCGCGATCTGTATCGACTGCGACCCGCGCGCCATCGACCGCCGCATCGAGCACCGCTACCTCGATGTGAAGGCCGACAGCCTGGAACACGCCCTCCAGCTCGCCACCGAGGCCCGGGACGCGCGCCGCCCGCTCTCCATCGGCCTGCTCGGCAACGCGGCGGAGCTGCTCCCCCGGATGCTCGCCGAGGGCGCCCCCGTCGACATCGTCACGGACCAGACCTCCGCGCACGACCCGCTGGCCTACCTGCCGGTCGGCGTCGACTTCGACGACATGGCCTCGTACGCGGCCGAGAAGCCCGCCGAATTCACCCAGCGGGCCCGCGAGTCGATGGCCCGGCACGTGGAGGCGATGGTCGGCTTCATGGACGCGGGCGCCGAGGTCTTCGACTACGGAAACTCCATCCGTGGCGAAGCCCAACTCGCCGGATACGAACGCGCCTTCGCCTTCCCCGGCTTCGTGCCCGCCTACGTCCGGCCGCTCTTCTGCGAGGGGAAGGGCCCCTTCCGCTGGGCCGCCCTCTCCGGCGAGGCATCCGACATCCACAAGACGGACAAGGCGATCCTCGACCTCTTCCCGGAGAACGAATCCCTGCACCGCTGGATCAAGATGGCCGGCGAACGCGTCCAGTTCCAGGGGCTGCCCGCCCGGATCTGCTGGCTCGGCTACGGCGAGCGCGACCTGGCGGGGACACGCTTCAACGACATGGTCGCCTCCGGTGAACTCGCCGCCCCCCTGGTCATCGGCCGTGACCACCTGGACGCCGGGTCCGTCGCCTCCCCGTACCGCGAGACCGAGGCCATGCTCGACGGCTCCGACGCCATCGCGGACTGGCCACTGCTCAACGCCATGGTCAACGTCGCCTCCGGCGCCTCCTGGGTCTCCATCCACCACGGCGGCGGCGTCGGCATGGGCCGCTCCATCCACGCGGGCCAGGTCTGCGTCGCCGACGGCACGGAACTCGCCGGCGAGAAGATCCGCCGCGTCCTCACGAACGACCCGGGCATGGGCGTCATCCGGCACGTCGACGCGGGCTACGACGCCGCCGAAGAAGTCGCCGCCGAACGCGGCGTCCGCGTCCCGATGCGGGAGGAAGCGTGACGGGTGCCCCCCGGCCCGCGCCCGCCGGCCCCGCGCCCGCCGGCCCCGCGCCGGCCCTTCCCGCGCCCGCCGGGCCTGGCGCGAGTTCGCCCTCCTTTCACGAGATGTGGCGCGACCTCGCGGCCCTCGGGCGCGACTCGGGCAGCGGCGGCTACCGCCGCTACGCCTGGACCGCCGCCGACGCCGACTGCCGTGCCTGGTTCCGCTCGCAGGCCGAGACACGCGGGCTGACCTACGAACTCGACCGCAACGGAAACCAGTGGGCCTGGCTCGGCGACCCCTTCGCCGGGGACGCCGTCGTCACCGGGTCCCATCTGGACTCGGTCCCTGACGGTGGCGCCTTCGACGGGCCGCTCGGTGTCGTCTCCTCCTTCGCCGCACTCGACGAACTCCGCCGCCGGGGAGCACGGTTCACCAGGCCCCTCGCCATCACCAACTTCGGCGACGAGGAGGGCGCCCGGTTCGGGCTCGCCTGCGTCGGCTCCCGCCTCACGGCCGGACAGCTCACCGTCGAGAAGGCCCACGAGCTGCGCGACGGGGACGGCGTCCCGCTGCCCCGGGCGATGGAGGCCGCCGGACACGACCCGGCCACCATCGGACCCGACCCCGAACGCCTCGCGCGGATCGGCGCGTTCATCGAGCTGCACGTCGAGCAGGGCCGCTCCCTCGACCTGTCCGGCGACCCCGTCGGCATCGCGTCCGCGATCTGGCCGCACGGCCGCTGGCGGTTCGATTTCCGGGGCGAGGCCAACCACGCCGGCACCACCCGCCTCGCCGACCGCCGCGACCCGATGCTGACCTACGCCGAGACGGTCCTCGCGGCCCGCCGCGAGGCGGAACTGGCCGGCGCCCTCGCCACCTTCGGCAAGGTCTCCGTCGAGCCCAACGGCGTCAACGCCATCCCCTCCCTCGTCCGTGGCTGGCTGGACTCCCGCGCCGCCGACCAGTCCGCCCTGGACACCGTCGTCGCCGGGGTCGAGGCCGCCGCCCGCGCGTGCGCGGACCGCGCCGGTATCGAGCTGCGGGTCGTACGGGAGTCCTTCACTCCCGTCGTCGAGTTCGAGCACGCCCTCCGGGACGAACTCGCCAAGATCCTCACCAACCGGCCTCCTTCCGCAGCTACCGCAGCTACCGCAGCGACCGCAACGGCCACCGCCGGGGCTGCCGCGACCGTCCCCGTGCTCGGCACCGGCGCCGGACACGACGCGGGCATTTTGTCCGGATCCATTCCTACCGCCATGCTGTTCGTGAGGAACCCCACCGGGATCTCGCACTCCCCGGCCGAATTCGCCGCCGAGGACGACTGCGTGGCCGGGATCCTGGCACTCGCCGACGTACTGGAAGGACTCGCGTGCCGATGACGCGGCCGGCAGCGGCCACCCAAGGGCCCTCGCGAGCACCCGGCACCACGTACTGGCTGGAGCATGCCTGGCTCGACAACCATGTCGAGCCGGGCGTGGCCGTCGATGTCGCCGACGGGCGGATCACCGATGTCCGCACCGGCGCCGAGAGCCCACCGCCCGGGGCCACGGCCCTGCGCGGACTGACGCTCCCCGGTCTGGCCAACGCCCACTCCCACGCCTTCCACCGCGCCCTGCGCTCCACCGTCCAGGTCGGCTCCGGCACCTTCTGGACCTGGCGCGAGATCATGTACGGGGTCGCCGCCCGGCTCACCCCGGACTCGTACCACGCACTCGCCCGCGCCGTGTACGCCGAGATGGCGCTGGCCGGCATCACCTCCGTCGGTGAATTCCACTACCTCCACCACGCACCGGGCGGCACGCCCTACGACAACCCGAACGCCATGGGCGAGGCCCTGATCGCCGCCGCCGCCGAAGCCGGCATCCGGATCACCCTCCTCGACACCGCCTATCTCGCCTCCGGCATCTCCGAGCGGCCCGGCGGGGCGCCCCCCGACCGCCACCAGCTCCGCTTCTCCGACGGCACCGCCGACGCCTGGGCCGAGCGCGCCTCGGATCTCCAGGACAGCGACCACGCCCGCGTCGGCGCGGCGATCCACTCCGTACGCGCCGTACCCGCCGAGCAGCTCGCGACCGTCGCCGCCTGGGCCGAGACCCGCCGCGCCCCCCTCCATGTCCATCTCTCCGAACAGACCGCCGAGAACGACGCCTGCCTCGCCGTCCACGGCCGCACCCCCGCCCGACTCCTCGCCGACCACGGCGTCCTGGGCGCCCGCACCACCGGCGTGCACAACACGCACCTCACCGACGAGGACATCGCCCTGCTGGGCACCACCCGCACCGGCACCTGCATGTGCCCCACCACCGAACGCGATCTCGCCGACGGGATCGGCCCCGCGACCCGCCTGCGGCACGCGGGCTCGCCGCTCTCGCTCGGCAGCGACAGCCACGCCGTGATCGACCTCCTCGAAGAGGCCCGCGCGATGGAGCTCGACGAACGGCTGCGCTCCCGCAGCCGTGGCCACTGGACGGCCGCCGCGCTGCTCCAGGCCGCCACCGCGGACGGCCACGCGGCGATCGGCTGGCCCGAAGCGGGCCGGATCGAACAAGGAGCGCTCGCCGACCTCGTGACGATCGCCCTGGACTCGGTCAGAACGGCAGGCCCGCCGCCACGGCTCGGCGCGGAGACCGCCGTATTCGCCGCCTCCGCGGCGGATGTACGCCACACCGTCGTGGGCGGTCGCCATGTCGTACGGGACGGGATCCACGCCCTGGTCCCCGACGTCCCGGCAGCCCTCGCCGCGTCCATCGCGGCCCTGCACGGCTGACCCCGCCGAAAGAGGACACCTCAGCGATGAGCATTCCGAACAACAGCCCCAGCGCCGCCACCCGTACCGGCACCGCCGGCACCACCGTCATCACCAACATCGCGAGCCTGGTCACCAACGACCCCTCCCTCGGTGACGGATCCCCCATCGGTCTGATCCAGGACGCGGCCGTCGTCATCGACGGCGACCGCGTCGTCTGGGTCGGTGAATCAAGCAAAGCACCCGCCACTGACAACGCGGTCGACGCGGGCGGCCGGGCCGTCGTCCCCGGCTTCGTCGACTCCCACTCCCACCTGGTCTTCGCGGGCGACCGCACCCGCGAGTTCAACGCCCGGATGTCCGGCCGCGCCTACTCGGCGGGCGGCATCCGCACCACCGTCGCCGCGACCCGCGCCGCGACCGACGCCGAGCTGAGCGCCAACGTCGCGCGGTATCTCGCCGAGGCGCTCGGCCAGGGCACGACCACCCTGGAGACCAAGTCGGGCTACGGCCTGACCGTCGAGGACGAGGCCCGTGCCCTGCGCATCGCGCGGGACCACACCGACGAGGTCACCTACCTCGGTGCGCACATCGTCCCGCCCGACCACGCCGACGACCCGGCCGGGTACGTCGCCCTCGTCACCGGCGGGATGCTCGACGCCTGTGCCCCGTACGCCCGTTGGATCGACGTCTTCTGCGAGAAGGGCGCCTTCGACGGAGACCAGGCCCGCGCGATCCTCACCGCCGGACGGGCGAAGGGACTGCACCCGCGTATCCACGCCAACCAGCTGACGTACGGCCCCGGTGTGCAGCTCGCCGTCGAGCTCGACGCCGCCTCCGCCGACCACTGCACGCACCTGACCGACGCGGACGTCGACGCTCTCGCGCACAGCGACACGGTGGCCACGCTGCTCCCCGGCGCCGAGTTCTCCACCCGCGCGGAGTGGCCGGACGCCCGCCGCCTGCTCGACGCGGGCGCCACCGTCGCGCTCTCCACGGACTGCAACCCGGGGTCTTCCTTCACCTCGTCGGTGCCGTTCTGCATCGCTCTCGCCGTACGGGACATGGGCATGACCCCGGACGAGGCCGTCTGGTCGGCGACGGCGGGTGGCGCGAAGGCCCTGCGCCGTACGGACATCGGCCGCCTCACCCCCGGCGCCCGCGCCGACCTCGCCCTCCTCGACGCCCCCAGCCACGTCCACCTGGCCTACCGCCCGGGGGTCCCGCTGGTCTCGTCGGTCTGGCAGCGCGGCGAGCGCGTGCGGTAGCGGGCGCGTGCCGTAGGACGGAGAGATCGCGACGGACGGAGAGATCGCGACGGACGGAGAGATCGCGTAGGACGGAGAGCCTGGGCGGCGATCACCGTGGCGAGCGACCACCGCGGCCGTACCGGCGGTTCCCGCGGACATCGGCGTCGGCGGCGACGGGCGCGGCCCGTACCGCTCACCCGCCGTGCGAAGCCCCCGCGAAGCCCCCCGCGACCCCTCCCCGCGACCCCTCCCCGCGAAACCCACCGGCCCGAGCGCCCGGACAAGCCGGGCCGGACCGGTGGGGGCGGTCGCCTCACTCCTCCAGCGTCAGGCCCTTTCTGAGCCTGCTGAGCGTGCGCGAGAGCAGACGGGAGACGTGCATCTGCGAGATGCCCAGCTCCTCGCCGATCTCCAACTGGGTCATGTTGGCCACGAAGCGCAGCGAGAGGATCTTGCGGTCCCGGGGCGGCAGGACCGCGATCAGGGGCTTCAGGGACTCGACGTACTCGATGCCCTCCAGTCCGTGGTCCTCGTAGCCGATCCGGTCCGCGAGCGCGCCCTCGGTGTCGTCCTCCTCGGGCTGCGCGTCCAGCGAGCTCGCGGTGTACGCGTTGCTCGCGGTCATGCCCTCGACCACTTCCTCGTGGGTGATACCGAGGCGGCCGGCGAGCTCGGCGACGGTCGGCGCGCGGTCGAGCTGCTGGGACAGCTCGTCGCCGGCCTTGGCGAGGTCGAGGCGGAGTTCCTGGAGTCTGCGGGGTACGCGCACCGACCACGAGGTGTCGCGGAAGAAGCGTTTGATCTCGCCGATGATGGTGGGCATCGCGAAGGTGGGGAATTCGACGCCACGGCTCAGGTCGAAGCGGTCGATGGCCTTGATCAGGCCGATCGTGCCGACCTGGACGATGTCCTCCATCGGTTCGCTGCGGGTGCGGAAGCGGGAGGCCGCGAACTTCACCAGCGCGAGGTTCAGCTCGACCAGGGTGTTGCGGACGTACGCGTGCTCGTGCGTGCCCTCTTCCAGGGTGTCCATCCGGGCGAAGAGGGTCTTCGACAGGGCCCGGGCGTCCAGAGCTCCCACCGTGTCGAAGGGCGGAATCTCCGGTAGATCCTCCAGGTCCTCCGGGCGCTCGATGCCGGGCCGGTGAGTGATGCCGGGCCGGTGAGCCGTGAGTGTGACACCGGTCTCGAAAATCGCGGGCGGAGTTGTCGACGGCGTGTGGGGGGTACGCGGTTCGTCGGGCCGGGGTGACATGGTCTCCTCCATCGTTCTCGGCATGTGGCTGCCGAAGCCGGTACGCGTTGCTGCGGTTTGCGGCGCCTCCAAAGCCGGTCGTGGTGGCTGTGTCCTACAAGCCCTACCGGGTCGTCGGGGCCATTTGCAAGTGCGAATTGCCTTGTATGTCCGTATTGTTGGGGAGATCGGCTACCGGTCGGCGGGTGAAAGGCGTAATGTTCGACCGGCGTCGCCGGTGCTTGCCGAGATTCATCGGGTCGGTATCCGACGGCGGGAGCGCGAGCGCACGACGACACCATCTGACAACGGCGTACGACACGGCGAAGAGGGACGGGCATGGACCGCCAGACGGTCGGCAGCACGAACCGGGGCCGGCTTCGGGTCGAGGTTCGGACCGAGGGCCGGAGCGAGGTTGTGACGGTGGCCGGTGAGTTGGACCATCACACGGCCGATCTGTTGCGCACGCCTCTGGACGAAGCGCTCGACCAGGGCCGCGCGCGGCTGGTGGTCGACTGTTCGCAGCTGGAGTTCTGTGATTCGACCGGACTCAATGTGCTGCTGGGCGCGCGTCTCAAGGCCGACGCCGCCGGAGGCGGGGTCCACCTGGCCGGGATGCTGCCCGTCGTGGCGCGAGTCTTCGAGATCACGGGGGCGGACGCGGTTTTCACCCTCCATGACTCACTCGAAGATGCCCTGACCGGGTGAGCGCGCGACCTCCTTTTCCCGACCTCGGCGAGCCGTCGGCCGCCCGCGTCACGAGATCCGCTTCGGTGAAGTGGGTGTTGTCACGATTCGGACGGGCAGAAGACCCCCCGCAGGCCGCTCAGGACCCTGCACTCTCTGTATTGATGAACTCGCAATTCGGTGAATCGGTGAGGTGAAGCGCTGATGAGCACCACCCGGCAGCCTCAGCCGGGCGACATCGGCCCCGAGCCGGACGGTGCGGGACCTCCCTCCCCGACGTCCGACAAGCGGGTACGGACGCTCGCGTTGTCCGGCGCCAGCGGTGTCGTCCCGCTCGCGCGTGACTTCACCCGCCAGGCTCTCTACGACTGGGGATGGCTCCCCGCCGAGACCGCCGACCGGCGGGCCGCGGCGGAGGACGTGCTGCTGGTCGTCTCCGAGCTGGTGACCAACGCCTGTCTGCACGCGGAAGGCCCCGAGGCGCTGCTGGTCTCGTGCGACAGCAAAGTGCTGCGGCTCGAAGTCACCGACCGGGGTACGGGACAGCCGGCGCCGCGCACCCCGCACCGCGCGGGGCGCCCCGGCGGGCACGGCATGTTCATCGTCCAGCGGCTCTGCCTCGACTGGGGTGTCGTCAGGACGCCCGGCGCGGCCGGAAAGACCGTCTGGGCGGAGCTGGCCGCGCCCGCGTGACGCCCGCTCCGCGCTGACCGTACGACCCGAGCGGCACCCCTGAGTACACCCCGAGCACGCCGATGCGGCGTGCTCCTTCTTCTGGCCTGCCCCGCCCGGCCCCCGCATCGGCCCTGCCCGCCCGGCCCCGCGCAAGGGAAGGCCGCCGCACCGCCGGACGGTACGGCGGCCTTCCGCGGGCTCAGTGGATGTCGCCCATCAGCGCCCGGACCTTCTTGCGGTACATGAAGACCGCGAAGCCGGCGAGGACGGCGAGGACCGCTTCCAGCGTCACCACCCCGGTACCGCCCAGGTCGACCCCTCCGATGGAGAGCAGACCCGTGACGGAGTCGCCCGCCGTGACGGCCAGGAACCAGACACCCATCATCTGACTCGCGTACTTCGCCGGGGCCATCTTCGTCGTGACCGACAGGCCGACCGGGGAGACGCACAGTTCGGCGACGGTCTGGATCAGGTAGATGCCCACCAGCCACATCGGGCTGACCCGGGTGCCGTCGCCGGCCATGAAGAGCGGGATCAGGAAGAAGAAGAACGAGACACCGATGAAGAACAGGCCCGCGGCGAACTTCGCCACGGTGGTCGGCTCCTTGCGCTTCCGGTTCAGCCACAGCCAGAACCAGGCGAAGACAGGGGCCAGCGCCATGATGAAGAGAGGATTCAGCGACTGGTACCAGGAGGTCGGGAAGGAGAATCCCCAGAGATCCCCGGCGGCCTTCGTCGTGCCGAACGCCTGGACCGTGGAGCCGCCCTGGTCGTAGATCATCCAGAAGATGGCCGCGGCCACGAAGAACCAGATGTACCCGGACATCTTGTTCTGCTCGCTCGCCGACAGATCCTTGTCGCGCTTGATCTTGATCAGCACGGCGGCCGGGATCAGGACGCCCGCGACCGTCAGCGGGATCATCGCCCAGTTCAGCGTGAAGTGACCGGTGCCGCCGACTATCCCGTAGAAGAGGGCGGCTATCAGCAGCCAGATCATGCCCTTGCGCAGCCAGGCGTTGCGCTCCTTGCGGGACAGCGGGGAGGGGACGCGGCTGCTCTGCGGGCTGAGGTTCCTCGAACCGATCAGGAACACGATCAGACCGATGGCCATGCCGACCGCCGCGAGCGCGAAGCCGAGGTGCCAGCTGTACTTCTCGCCGACGGTACCGATGGCCAGCGGGGCGAAGAAAGCACCCGCGTTGATGCCCATGTAGAAGATGGTGAAGCCACCGTCGCGGCGCGGGTCGTCGGCGCCCTTGTAGAGGTGGCCGACCATCGTGGAGATGTTGGCCTTCAGCAGGCCCGAGCCGATCGCCACCAGTGCCAGGCCGATGAAGAACGTGCCGGTACCCGGCAGCGCCAGGACGATGTGCCCGGCCATGATCGTGACGCCCGCGATCGTGACGGTCTTGCGCGGACCCCACACCCGGTCGCCGAGCCAGCCGCCCGGCAGCGCCAGCAGATAGACCATGGCGACGTAGACGGAGTAGATGGCGATGGCCGTCGACTCGTTCATCGCCAGGCCGCCGGACTGGAGTCCCTTGGTCGCGCCAGGGCCGCCGGAGATCATGTAGATGAGGAGCAGCGCCTTCATGCCGTAGTAGCTGAAGCGCTCCCACATCTCCGTCATGAAGAGGGTGGCCAGGCCGCGGGGCTGGCCGAGGAAGGTCTTCTCCGGCCCGGCGGGAGAGCCGGGGGAGTCCGTCGTCAGGCTGGACGCCATGAGTCGATCCTTGCTTGCTCTGGACGCGCCGCCGCTGCTTGAGCTGGACGCGCCCGGTGGGGGGTTGCCGGCACCGGTGGAGAGCCGCCCCGCTCACCCATGCCTGGGGGCTCGTTCCGTTGCACGGAGGGGGAGGAGGCGGTTCGCATCGGGATCCACGCCCGTACGCGTCATCGCGTACGGCCCGGCCTCCAGGTCATTCACTTCGGGGTCTCCGGCGTGGAGACGATCGCCCCGGCGCAGGAGAAGAGACCTTCGGCGCTCAGCAGGCCAAAGGTCTCCGATGCGTACGACAGGCGTTTCCACACCATACGACACGACACGGGTGGATATGGAAGGAGTTGAGAGATGGATCACAGGATGTGCGGAAGTGTCTGCTTGTATTCGAAGGTGATTCATCAGATCTCCCCTCAGACCTGCGGGCATTGCTGAGCACCGCCCTAGGTCGTGTCTGACAAATGATCATCGCTCGATGATTCGGGGGTTGCCGTGGCGGTGTGGCCCAGCGATGCTGGGCCGGTGTCAGGACAGCAGA